>CAZCKF010000156.1:0-7307 GCA_964499155.1 uncultured Chitinophagaceae bacterium | reverse complement strand
TGTCCCATTTCTAAGCGTATCACTTTCTATAAATTGAACGTCCGCTTCGTTTAAACGCTGTCGAACTGCCTGAAAATAGGAATGTGAAAAATTGATGACTAAAGGTTTCCCCATTTCGCGGAGAGTTTTCATCTCTCCACGTATCAATCGTGTTTTTACGATGTTCGCAGCCAGGTTGCTGCCAGTGATAATTGCCAGGTTCAGCAATAAAATTATTATCACTGCGTAAGAAAGATATTTCAGCAGTTTTTTTCCTGAAAGTTGAGCGGCTAAATGTTGCAATGCAGCAGCAAACAACACCACCATAAAAAAATGCGGTGAATACCTCGCCCACCATCCCATGGGTATAATGATCACCGAAAGAAAGATGGAAAAAGCTGGAATGCTGAATAATAATTTGCTGTTTCGATCAGCATATTTCAACGAAAAAACAAGTGCGCCCGCAATAAGAATAATCGACAACAGAAATAATGGACCGAAACCGCCAAGTCGAACATCAGTGCCAGCAAACAACCTGATGTCATCGCGTGAGACCATCACGGGGTTTTTTAAAATCACCCTGTTAACATGAATGTCATTGTTCGATGCTGATATAAGTGCAATTCCCAGTTTTTCAATATTCGATTTCCCATTCAATACATCAGGCTCACTGTGTGTGATGAGTTTATATGCACTGCTGTCATTCAACGGGTAAAAAACATAATCATGGTTTAGCTGGTTTGTGACATATGGATTAAAACCAAATGCACAAAAAGCTACAATCGCTATTGAGGCAAATAATAAATATCTCTTTATGATTGTTCGCACAGGCATTTTATCAAACCACCAAATGGCGGAAATGAAAACGGCCAGCATGCCGCAAATGATCAACCCCGTAAATTTTAAATTCGTTGCAATTAAAATGGCTGCTCCAATCATCATCCATGTTTCTGTTTTCTTTTGATCATCATTTCTTAAAATCAAAAGCGAAATGATCAGCAGGGATAACATGCTGCCAACCAGTCCATCGACATAGTGCGAGAAAAGCTGTGCTGTTACAACAGGATTAAATGCAAGTAATATGGATAAGGCAATAACAACGATCCTTTTCTTAATTATACCGGAGAAAAAATAACAGGAGAAAAAAAATACAGAAAGTGAAGCGGCAAAATTCACAAGCTTGCCACTTTCTATAAATCCTGTTGCTTTATAGATGGCAGCGGCTGTTAACCAGGAGAATTTAGGATAATGCTGTACCCATAACTGGTAGGTGTCGTTGTATTGATCCTTTAAAAATTCGGGTTCATATAAAAAATTCCAGCCCTCCGCCATTCTAACAACAGCGGGTTGATGATACCACTGACCATCCCAGGATGTATCCAGGATGTAAATGCAAACGATGAGCAAACAAATGACAGAGAAGGTCAAAATAATAGCATGTTTCCATGCGCCTCCAAACTGCAGCCTGTTCTTCCCATTCATGTAAAACCAGATCAGGGAAAGAGCAAAGGCTAAAGGAAAAGCGATTCCATTTACATCAATATGAACAGCAAGTCCAAGAAATGAAAAAAGGTAAGTGAGAAATATCAGGGACAAAAAGAAAAAGCCATAATGAAATAGCAGGTTACGATTCCAAAAATCGTTGGAGACGTTGTACATAATCAAGCGTCAATATACATTCTAAAAGTTCATTCTTCGGCCTAATATCACAAAATTGATAATCACATTATACAAAGTTCAAAATGAGAATCAGGATAGGCTGTCATTCTGAGCCTTAAATGTGATGATCCCATTTACAGCCATTAAGTCTAAGAATGACAACGACTAATAATATGGACTTATCATCAAATAAACCAGGACCCCGGTTATTGCTACGTAAAACCAGATAGGCCAGGTGATCCATCCTGATTTGCGATGTCGTTGCCATTCCCCTGTCATCGCTCGATACGTTGTGAAAAGTATAAAAGGAAGTATTATCCCTGCGAGAATAATGTGTGTGATAAGAATGAAATAATAAACATACCTGATTCCCCCTTCACCTCCATATTTTGTATCACCAGCAAACAGGTGGTGACAGATATAGGAGAGTAGAAAGAGAGTAGAGAGAATAAGTGCAACAAGCATCAGTCGCTTGTGCAGTAAATATTTTTTACGCAACACTGCCATGAGAGCAGTAAAAAGTAAAATCGCAACACATGAATTAATGATGGCATTGATCTTTGCAAAGATGTGAACGTCGAACCCAAGATTTACATCGAGTTCAACACGAGAAAGCATGACGATGGCGCCAAAAACAATAATTGATAAAATAAAGATCACAGCTTTGGCAAGCCGGTCATTTTTTTTCCATACTGGTGGCAGCATCAGATCTTACCTGTTTTTTAAAAACGAATAATAATATGCCTGTTGCAATCATCGCGATCAGCAAAACAACGGCAATCAATTCCAATTTGCCTGCAAGAAAACCTTTTTTGGTTTTATCCTTTTCAAGGGCGAGGTAAATTACATCACGCGTTAAACTGGCGAGAGAATTTGTATCCAGACCGTGATAATAACCACGGATGATTTTATTTCTGTCAACCAGCACAAACCGGTCAGTATGAATAAAAGATGTATCAACGTTCTGACCATCCACTGCCGCAAGTTTTAGATCATTGATCGACAGATCGTAAATTTCTTTTTTTGAACCGGTGAGCAGCCACCAGTTCTCAGGGTCCACCTGGAATCTGTCCGCCCATTTTTTCAAAGCCTCAACAGAATCTCGTTCCGGGTCCACACTCAATGAAATAAAATGAATGAAGTCTGCAGTCAGATCACCCACTCTTCCGGGCTTATGAATTCCATCCTGAAGTTTCTTCATGTTTTCTGTGAGCGAGGGACAGATGGTTGGACATCTTGTAAAAAAGAAATTGATCACAAGGATCTGGCTGTCGAGGTCATAAAGTGAAACTTTTTTTCCAAGCTGGTTGGTAAATGTATAGTCCGGGAGTTTGTGCCACACAGTATCTGTTCGTTGTGTCCCATCTTCGGTCACAGTGCGAACGGAGTCAGCGAAATATCGTTTAGGCATCACGACATTCTTATCCCGGTATACTTTAATGATAAAGTAACAGGCCAATGGAATTCCAATGGCAAGGATCAACGCATAAATAGCTTTTTTACTCATAAAAAAAGCCACCTGTAAGAGGTGGCTGTATATTATTCTCTTCCAGTTGAATCTTTTTGAGCAGGCGGTAATTTTTCTTCATACGGCCCTGCGTCATGTTTCTTTTCCTTTTCAATGGTTGTTTCCCTGTGATTAGGGTCGTAACGGTTACGAAGGTTTTTGTACGATGCTCCATCCCACAGGAATGCCCCGATAAACCAGATGAACAACATAAGTGGAACAATAATGGTCATGATCATGTTGCGGATCTCGTCACCGAGGTGCATGAATATGGAAACAATATAAAATGCTTTTGCGAGACTCAGGATTACTATCACACCTTTAATAAACAGGGTGAGCCATGACGGAAAGTCCACTGCATACATTAATAAACCAAGACCAAGTTCAATCACGGTAATGATTGACAATAGTATGGTGGTCTTTCTTACTCGCTTCCTGAATTCATCGGTAGACGAGGGTTCATGGTGAAAAGTAATTTCTGATGCTGTATGATGCTCCATTTTTTTTCAGCTTTTAAATAAGATAGAAACAAAGGAATACGAATACCCAAACAAGATCCACGAAGTGCCAGTACAAACCTGCTTTCTCGATCATCAGGTAATGGCCTCTTCTTTCAAAAACATTTTTCTGTGTCATCAGCAACATGATCACATTGATCACAACTCCTGAGAAAACGTGAAAACCATGAAATCCGGTGATGCCATAAAAAAATCCACCAAATGCAACAGGACCTGGTTTTCGGACATGCAGTTCTGCTGCATTTATTTGTGCAATCAACTGGTCATTACTCATTGCTGCAATCTGCGCATCTGGAATTGTATGATTGTGTTCCTGTACAAGTTTTACAAGAGTATCATGATGCGTATTTGCCAAAGCGGTTGTGACCTGATTTGTTTCGACAAGCGATCCCCATGGATTCACAGAAACTGTTTGTCCCATTAATTGTATCTGGTTGTCAACAAGTACTGCGTGCTCTCCGGTAATAAGGTGATGCCACTCCCATGCCTGGCAACCAAGAAAGGCCAAGCCGCCAATGATTGTCCAGAAAAGCCATTTGATCACTCCCTTCTTATCGCCGTGATGACCCGCATGTACGGCAAGCACCATTGTTACAGAACTAATGATGAGAATAAAGGTCATTACGCTCACAAAAGCGAGTGGAAGATTTGCATGACCTGCTCCTGGAAATGCATTGAACACCACGTTGGGATCAGGCCAGAAATTACTTGCGAAACGAATAGTTCCATAAGAGATAAGGAATGCCCCGAAAGTAAAAGCATCACTCATCAGGAAATACCACATCATCAATTTCCCGTATTCAAGATTGAACGGGCTTCGTCCCCCTGCCCACCATTTTGTTTGTGTATCTACCGCGTGCGTAGCCATGCGTGTCGAGTATTTTGTTTTAATCTAAATTTTCCTTTTGTGCTTAGTGTACTCTTTTGTTCGAAAAATCTGGTGAGTCGTGAGTGGTGAGTCGTTGAGTTTGGCTCGACCAACCCTCACTTAATTCAGTTTTCATTTTCTTCGAAAAAAAGAACTATCGAATTAAAAAACATTTCAATTTGAGAACCTCTAACGTCTAACTTCCAACCACTAACAATTCAATCAGCAGTTCTCGAGTTTAAGCAACCGTTCCAACCCTTCCAACTATTCCAACTGTTCCAACCAACTTTATCCGATCCACATAAAGAACACCACCAAATAAATCCACAACACATCTACAAAGTGCCAGTATGTGCTTACTACTTCAATTCCAACTGAACTATATGTTTTCGTCTTTCCAACGAAAGCTTTAATTGCCATTACAATCAGTGCAACAATTCCTCCAAGAACGTGCAGAGCATGAAGTCCTGCAATAATGTAAAGAAACTGACCACCTCCTGATCCTTTGAAATGAACACCACTATTCCATAGCTGAGCAAAGCCAAGCCATTGCAACACCACAAATGCAATTCCCAAAAATGCGGTCACAAGCATCAATATTCGATACTTGTTCATTTCCCTGTCTTTAAAAGATCTCAATGCCATCTGGATCGTCAGGCTGCTGAGTAGAATTGCAGCAGTTGAATACCAGAATAATTTAGGCATATCCACTTCAACCCACGCAGCCTGGCTTGCCTTGACGATGTATGCACTCGTCAGGCCCGCAAACATCATAATGATGCTCGCGATCGCCACCCACAAACTGAATTTATGCGGATGAATTTTTTTTCTTTGTTGCGAACTCACCATTTCCATATTCACTTTAATTCTTCATTTTAAATTTTATCTGCAAGAAGTGCGAACAGCACAACCGGCAGGTATATATAACTTCCAAACATCACTCTTCGTGCAGAAGGCACATCCATGTTGCGGTATAAACTGATGCTTCTCCACAACATGAAAAGATTCGCGAGCGTGATGATCACGATCGCTGCCCAGCCTGTCATACCAATTAATTTTGGTAAGATCCCCACTGGTATCAGCAGCAATGAATAGATCACAGTTTGCATCGCTGTAAATCTGGTTGGTCCCTCTTCAGCAGGCAATAATTTAAATCCTGCTTTACTGTAATCCGTATGCGCAATCCAGGCAATTGCCCAGAAATGCGGAAACTGCCAGAAGAACTGCAGTGCAAACAATACCCATCCTCCATAGTCTCGCGCGCCATTTCCTGCAGCAAACAATGTATCATTTCCTGCAGCCCAACCAATGAGACAGGGAAGAGCACCGGGTATTGCACCTACCAATACTGCAACAGCACTGATCTTTTTCAATGGTGTGTAAATAAACGCATACATGAAAAGACTAAATGCTGCCAGACCTGCTGAAAGCCAGTTGAAAAATGTTCCCAACAGAAAAACGCCAAGTGCACCAGTAAGAATTGCAAAAGCCCATCCTTCCTGTGGTGACATTCTTCCTGATGCAATGGGTCGCCTGGCTGTTCGCTTCATCATTGCATCGGTATCTTTTTCAACCACCTGGTTGATCGCATTGGCACTGCCTGTTACCAACATGCCAGCCGTAAAGAGCAAAAGGATCATCTTCCAATCATACTCGACGATCCGGGGTGCAAGCAGGTAACAGATAACACTGCTGAACACCACCATTATACTGAGCGATGGCTTGACAAGCAACATGTAATCGCGCCACTTCTGCGCAACGTTTACGCTGCCTGCATGCTTCGCTGTTTCTGTCATCATCAATTCAAAAAACTTTAATGCGGCTTTCCTTCATTCGGACCGATCGGCTCGGTCTGCGGAATAAATTCACGGCCATCTTTTGCATAATCATAAGCCCAGCGATGTACTTCTGGAATTTCTCCCACCCAGTTACCGTGACCAGGATTGATTGGAGTAGTCCACTCAAGTGTTGTTGCACCCCACGGATTCATGGTTGTAACTTTTCTTCCTTTGAAAATTGAATAGAAGAAATTAAACAGGAACATGATCTGCATCGCAAATACTATGATTGATACTATCGTGATCATTTTATTGAGATCGCCAAAATCATTGAATGAACTCCACGCTCCGCGATCAAGATAACGGCGAGGCACACCTGCAAGTCCTTCATAGTGCATCGGCCAGAATATAAGGTATGCACCTGCTATTGTTACCCAGAAATGGATATAGCCGAGCGTATTGTTCAGAAATCGTCCAAACATTTTTGGGAACCAGTGATAAATGCCCGCAAACATGCCGAACATCGAAGCCACACCCATTACAATATGGAAGTGTGCAACAACGAATACAGTATCGTGCAGGTGAATATCGATCGTTGAGTTACCCAGCCAGATACCTGTTAATCCCCCTGAAATAAATAAGCTTACAAATCCGATTGCAAACAATGTTGCAGGCGTTAACCTGATGTTTCCACGCCACAAAGTTGTAAGCCAGTTAAATACTTTAATGGCCGATGGAATCGCAATCAACAATGTGAGTAGCACGAACACAGAACCTAGGAATGGATTTAAGCCTGTGACAAACATGTGGTGGGCCCAAACAAGAAATGCAAGAATGCAAATCGCGAAAAGAGAACCAACCATTGCCATGTATCCAAAAATTGGTTTTCGAGAATTGACACTTAGAATTTCAGAAGCCATTCCCATCGCGGGCAGTAGAATGATGTAAACTTCCGGATGCCCCAGAAACCAGAAAAGATGCTGCCAAAGCAAGGGACT
>CAZCKF010000155.1:5483-7328 GCA_964499155.1 uncultured Chitinophagaceae bacterium | reverse complement strand
CTATTCACCAGCATGGAATTGTCAGGGCCCTTATTTATCACATCCTCCATTGCTTTGGTTGCCCTAACTGGTGATGTTATACTCGCTGTGGCAGGTGATATTCCATTGAATAAAATAATTAATGCCTGGACAGCAGATAATTATCCGGCAAATTGGAAAGACGTGCGAGAGAAATGGTTTCAATATTATCATATAAGGCAAATTTTGGTGATCATTGGATTTACCAGTTTACTGATTGGAATTTTTTACGGCATATAACTTTTTTATGAAAAAGAATCTATTAATGATCGCAGTGATGATTTTATGTATAGCAACCATTGGGACCGGAATTTACCTTGGTGCGAATTACCATGATGATTGTTCAATCTGCAAATTCTCTTCTGGTATCCATCACACATACAATAAATCGAACACACCCTGGCAAAATTTGAACTCACCCTTTGCACAGAAATGATCGGGTCTGGTTTATATCTATCACTGGAATAATTGATTATTTTTTGGTGTTTTGCTACAATGAGATCGATTAAAATTCGTTTTATCGTCAACCATCAATCATCCATCTATGAGAAAAATCATTTACACTTTGATATTCACAACATTATTGTGTGATCAAAGTATTGCTCAAAAAACACAACCTGCGGAACAATTCAAACAAAAAATGGGAATTAAAGCAGGGTATAACTGGTCTTACGTAACCGGTACCGAATCGAATTTCGATCCCAAATCAAACAATGGCTTTATGGTGGCAGGATTCTTTGCGCCCGCAGCAAAGGGTATGGGATACCGAACTGAAATAGTCTTTTCCCGCCAGGGCTATTCGTTTGATGAGGGAGGAAAGGAAACAGAAATTCAACACGATTATATTTATTTACCTCAGCTTACTACGTACACAATCGGCAAACATTTGCAATTACAGGCAGGTGGCCAGATTGGATATTTATTAAAAGCGCAAAAGAAAACTGAGAGTAAGGATTCCACGATCACAAACCTCATGAATCGATTTGATTATGGTTTTGCGGCAGGTATTGAAATTTATCCTTTCAATGGATTTATCGTCGGTGGCCGTTACAATCTGGGCCTTGGCAAATTGTACAAGCGCTACGAGCAACAATCAGGCAATCCATATCCGCTGCCTTTTAATCCCGAAACAACGAATTTGAAAAATGGACTGTTCCAGTTTTTTGTTGGATATCGGTTTTAAATTGGAGAAAACACTTGGATTTTAAGTTTGTTGTTTCTGGTTTCAGCCAGTATTTAAGTGCTAAGATGTTAGTGGCGCAGCCTTCCGCGATATAGCTCGCAGCTAATAGTTCACAGCTTAATATGATATGACCCCAAAAAAACAAGATCGAACTTAATTAACCAGTTCGATCTTGTTTTTAATGTATAGAGTTATGGCGCAGCCTTCCGGAATGTAGCTCGCAGCTCGCAGCTATAGGCTCGCAGCTTGTGTTCCAGTTTCCAGTTCAAAGCTCAAGGTTCTCTTCACAGTCTGTTGTAGCCGCCTTTCCATCTTCACCAGTTCAGCCTCTTTGTAATATCTCCACAACAAAGTATTGAGGATATCTTCTTCCTTGGCCAAGTGACCCAAATTGAAAACCATATAATCAACAAACGCTTCTGACAAAGCCTTACCCGTTTCACTTCTTTGTTGATCGTTCTGTGCAGATGCAAGAATTTGTGTCAAATTGCGCAACCAACCACTGCAGGCTTCATTCTGCACATGTTCCTGGTTAAAGCAATCAACAACAGAGGGTTCGTATTGCGCAATAGCCGGCAGAATGTGGTTGTCTTCTGCACGATTGTGATCATCGAAAAGATCAACAACTTCATTGATCTGTTTCA
>CAZCKF010000155.1:0-5473 GCA_964499155.1 uncultured Chitinophagaceae bacterium | reverse complement strand
TTGTAAAATCATTTTGCTGTAATGCGATAGCTGTTTGATACAATGCCACACGGAGGTGTTTGTGTGCCTGGTCAAAAATGTTTATTCGTTTCATGATGGAAAGGTTTTATCAAATGAACGAAATGTTGAATGCTGGGACAATGGAGAAGGGGATGAAATAGCTTATGAAAAGGATGAATTGATTTTAGATTTTAGAGTTTAGATTTAAGATTGACTTACAATATCGAAGATTATTTATTGTAGAAAACCAAAAGAGAAGGAGAAAGAGGTAGCGGAAATTTCGATAAAATAAACACTGATCGATCAGCTTTAAACGTATCCGTGTAATCCGTCCTAATCCGTGTAATCATTCTCAGAAAGAGAAAGAGAGAGAGGGGGCGAGAAGCTAAAGGCAAGAGACGAGGCTTTCGAAATAGTTGCACATGGGAACCCTAGCATTACACTTCAAAACAATAAATAAGCTTCGAAATATTTTAAGCGTATCTGTGTAATTCGTCTTAATCTGCGTTATCAAAAAAGAGAAAGAGAAAGAGGGTCTGTAATTAAGCTCGTCAACTATACTTTTCGGACCTGTAGGACAGATTCAAATTCTCGCGAACGTATCCGTGTAATCCGTCCTAATCCGTGTAATCATTCTCAGAAAGAGAAACAGAAAGAGAAAGCCGATTAGAAAGAGGAAATTTCGATAAAATAAACACTGATCGATCTGCTTTAATCGTATCCGTGTAATCCGTCTTAATCCGTGTAATCCAAATCCAAAATCCAAAATCCAAAATCAAAAATGAGAAAGGGGCCTCGCAGCCCCGGTTTCCCATTTGTCAAAAAATAAACCCTGAGATTCTTATGACGCCTGTCTGTATTTAAATCCGTCCAGTATTACGTTTGTTAATCCATCTTTTTTAACCACGCGCATGATCGTTGGGTAATAACCAGTCTCCTGGTATTTTGCTGGTTGTGGGATCTGGCGCTCGTAGTTTGAATTGTTTTCCAAAAACTCTTTTGTGATCATTGGCTCATAGAAAGTCACTTTGCCATCAAATGAACCGAAGATGAAAGTTTGAGTAAATGGTTGTCCGGCAAGTTCTGGTGATGTTACATCGATCCAGTGTGCACCCATTCTTGGTAAACCACCTGGAATTGCGATATAGGTTTGTGGATAGTACGCTGTGTTAGGAAGATTTTTAAATTTCGCACTGTCCTGCTCATAGGTTGGAATGGCAAGTCTGTCAGCTTCAGGCATCATGTAAAAATGAAAATCGAAGTGCGACTTTGTGTAAATACCTGCAGGTTCATGACCTACCGGGTTCCAGTCAAGACCGATGTGCTTGAATGGTGTTACAGATGCTTTTGGATGCAATTTCAATGTGAAATTGTTTGCAGGTCCGTGACCAGTATTCGGCATTCCGGTAGTGTCTGTTGGAACACTCTCCATGGCACTTTCATCGATTGCAACACCAATTTGCAAAGGATTTCCGTCTGCATCGAGACTTACCCAACTCCATGCTTTTCCTTCGTGGATCTGGACTTCAGGCCCTTTGAATACACCAGCTTTGTTTTTTTCTTTTTCGCAGGCTGTAAAAAACACTGCTGCTGCGATTACAAATAACATTCTTTTCATAATTAAGGTTTTGAGTTCTTGGTTTGTTTAAAAAAATTGTAATGCGAAAATGCATTTGATTATCCTCTGAGAAAATGATGAAGTACATGAACTGCTGAAACCTGTGTATGGAATAACAACTTTACCACTTACTCAATCCGTGCCTTTACACGCGCATGAAAAAATTGCTGGGAGAACTAGAATTTAATTTTGCGATAGGTGTGCTGGGGTTACCTGACTTTCAAATGAACCGCCTTGAAAAAAACTGAGGTTTTTAAGCTTTGATTCAATAGGTACCTCACGGAGTTTAACACCCCCGGTATGAATTGTAGTTTTAACCGTATGAATTGACATTTCCTATGTATGAGAATAAACAAATCCTGATTTCTGTAAACTATATTTGAAGGGATGAGCTTCTTCCTCCGCCTGGTAATTGTGGGTATTTCACTGATAGGTTGCTTTTTCTCGAATGCACAGCAATCACGATATATCTATCGCAACCTGGTCAACAACTCAACACAGTTTAAATCTGGTCCACAGACTAAAAGATATGTGTTCACGAGGTTTACTACATCGCAGGGACTTGCATCTAACATCGTAAGCCGAGTAACGCAGGACCGCAATGGTTTCATCTGGTTTGCAACAATTAATGGGTTGCAACGCTACGATGGTCATTCATTTATTACTTTCAGAAAAGAAAAAAACAACCCCAATGCAATCCCCCATGATTATGTCGGATTTGTTTATGTATATGAGAACGATGAGCTGCTGATCGCTACTGCAGATAATAAGGTTGGCATATTTAATACAAAAACATTTCGTTATCGCGAGTTAAAAGTTAATTATCATCAACCGCCTCCCATTTTTCTTGGGAAGGCATTTGTGCGCATGCACGATGGAAGGATGTTGATGTATGTACACACACTTGGCAATTATGTGCTGGACAAAAAAACGCAGACATTCAATTATGATACGACTGCTGTTCCAAAACCGGCAAACTGGCCACGCCTCAATCATATTCATTATGATACGAATACAAGGCATTACTGGATGAGTACTGATTCAGGGCTTGCAGTTTATAATCCGCAAACAAAAAACCTGAATTACCATGGCCATAATCCTGACCAGCTTCGGGCAATTGACGTGATCGGGCATGAACCACTAACATTTTCCATTCAAAACAATGGTCATAAAGAAGTTTTGTATTCAACATGGCCTAAAAATGCGGGTGCACCATTTCTAAATCATGTCGACCTCATAACTGGTAAAAAAAGAAGACATGTTCTTTCAAATGAAATATATGGTGGCGGCTATTATGAAATTGCAGGATTAATGCAACAACGCAATGGACGTATCTGGGCATTCGGTCGTGCATTTATTATAAACTATACGGGTGGTGAAAGGGCTTATGTTTCCATTCCCAATGAATATACAGATGAACAGAGCATCCAGTTTGATGTGGCTCATTATATGTTTGAAGACAGGGAGGGAAATCTTTGGATCACAACCGACCGCGCAGTTTTTATGTTCAACCCCGATGCGCAATTGTTTAATAGTTATAACCTGGTGAGACCTGATGGATTCGGGAATTTCGAGGGACCGACACAGGCGATTCACACCTTACCGAACGGAGATATTTGGGTTGGATGCTGGGGCGTGGGGTTGTATTGTTTTGATAAAAACATGAATCCGATTGCTGTTCCAAAAAGTCTGCAACATGGCATGAATGGTTATTCTATCTGGGCAATGGTTACGCATTCAAAAACCGGAATTGTCTGGATTGGGCAAC
The DNA here is from genome assembly GCA_964499155.1 of uncultured Chitinophagaceae bacterium. GTDB lineage: Bacteria > Bacteroidota > Bacteroidia > Chitinophagales > Chitinophagaceae > CAZCKF01. Next base: position 2,087 of record CAZCKF010000155.1, on the reverse strand, counting down.
AGGATGGCAGGATCACTACTTATGACCCGAAAACAGGAAAAGCTGTGGAATTTCATCATCCACTTCTGCAAAGAACAATTCGACAAATAGCAGAGGATAAGGATGGAAACCTTTGGTTTGGACTGCAGGGTGGGCAATTGGTAATGTGGAATGCAAAAAGCGGCGATGTGCAAAGTGGTTATTCACTTGTGATGCGAAAAGGGCTTGTCCATAAATTATTTGTTGATTCACGAGGCGACCTATGGGTGGGCACACTAGGACAGGGATTATTCAGATTGAATACAAGAACTAAACAAATCCTGGATCATTTCAGCACAGGCAACCCGGAAGGAAAACGTTTGGCAAATACAACCGTCAATGATATCCTGCAATACAATGACAGCATTTACATCATTGCCAACAGCATACTCAGTGTTCTAAATATTAATACAAAAAAAATTACTGAGATCACAAAATTTGATGGACTTCCTTCAGAATACGCATTGAATCTTATCCAGGATAAAAACGGTATTATCTGGATTGGTATGGCGAATGGTTTGTGCAGGATGAATTTTGAAAAGAAGATATTTACCATGTATGATCAGAAGGATGGAATTATTTACGACCAGTTTAATGTGGCTGGAGCATTTCCAATGGCAGATGGAAAACTTGCATTTTCAAATGATCATAATTTTTTAGTTTTTGATCCTGAAAAGATCGTCCAGGTAATTGCCCCGGAAAATGTGGTGATTACAAACCTCATGCTGGGCAGCAAGAAGTTGCCAATGGATTCTATAATTAGACTTGATAAGGTGACGATGCGGTATGATAACAATTCCTTCCGCATTGATTTCAGTGCTCTTCACATGATGAAACAGAGTAAGATCCATTATCACTATAAACTGGAAGGAATAGATCCAGACTGGAAGGAGGCAACCGATATTTCTCATGTCACTTATAATTATGTTCCGCCAGGAGATTATGATTTTTTCGTGTACGCAGAAAATGCAGATGGGGTGGTGAGCAAGCAAACAACAAAACTAACTTTGAAAGTAACGCCTCCGTTTTGGAAGACCTGGTGGTTTTTTGCACTCGCGGGAATACTCGCCATTGTTGTGCTTGTGCTCCTTGACAGGGAGAGACTCGGAAAAATGAAAGCACTTGAAACAGTACGTACGGAGATTGCAGGAAACCTGCATCATGAGTTAAATACAACTTTAAATAATATTAACCTGCTCAGTGAGATTGCAAAGATCAAGGCAGATAAGGATGTGACGAAGTCAAAAGAATATATTGACCAGATCAGTGACAAGAGTCGGCGCATGATCGAAACAATGGATGACATGCTTTGGAGCATCGAGCCAGGTAATGACAGCATGGCCAAGACCATTGATCGCATGCGCGAATATGCTGATGGATTTGAAAAAACATATGGACTTGTGATCGAGCTCCAGGTAGAGCCTAGGATTGAAAAACTGGAGCTTGATATGAAAACCCGCCACGAATTGTTTATCATTTTTAAAAATGCCCTTAATTGTCTCAAACAAACCTTCAACGCCCAGGGCGCAAACATTACCATCGATCTCGAAAAGTCAAAACTCTCACTCAAGCTGCAGGCAAAAAGATTACATGCAGATATGCATGCAATGAACAACTGCATTTTCCTATCAGACATACATACACGTGCAGAGAAGTTGAATGCTTTGCTGGATATTCAAAATGATAAAAGGAGGACGAGTGTGATATTGCAGGTGCCGGTTGGATAAAAATCTTCACGCAAAGACGCAAAGTGAGCAAAGACGCGAATTCGATGTTCCTAAATCGAACAGTCAATTCGTAATTGTGCAATTTCTTTTTCGCAGTTTTATTTCACGCAACGACGCGGCGATATAAATTGTTTTTATTCGAAGTTTCATACGCAGCGGACGCAACGCATTTCATTTCAAATACCAATAGTTATAATTTAAAGATGACTCGTCGACGAGACTGCGAAGCAGTCGAACGTTGCGCGCGTTTTTGAGCTCGGTATAAAACGACTCACTATTCGTAATTGTCTTTTCGATTGTAGTCGACAGAAATAACGTTGCGTGAAACCGAATTAGAGAAAA
>CAZCKF010000154.1:0-7330 GCA_964499155.1 uncultured Chitinophagaceae bacterium | reverse complement strand
TACCCACCACATCTTCGAGTTCTTTTGGCGGCGTGATATTGTATTTGATATAATCTTCCACTCTTTCCAATACGATGTATGATGTTTGCAGCGTAACCACTTTTTCATTTATCCCGAATTCCAGAAGATCCATCCATTGATAACCCTGCATCACATCTGCAAATTTTTGCAGCATGTCCAACCTGTTGATCGGGCTTTCACCACATGCATCGTGTTTTGTGATAACCAGTTTTTCCTGTTTTTCTGTACGTGCACTATTCCCATACTTAAATACAAGTGTATCTGATGATGCATTCATCACACCCGTCATCATATACTGTGATACATTTTTTACAGGGAAACGCTGGTCAAGAATTGTTTTACCCGATGTAGAAACAACATCAAGCAGAAAGGTTTCGATTTTTGCTGATTGCAGCACTGCTTCACTTAATCTCAACTGGTCCAAATTAATATTGGACCCGCCACTGAAACCTCTGATTTTTTTCAACTTTTCAGAATCAAAAGCAGATGTTGCCTGGATGGTATACAGGGGCGCATTTGATCTTTCTTTCAGATCTCTTCCATAACTGTTGATACCATCAGAAAAAAGAAGGATAGCATCTGATCTTACATCGTCAATAGATATCGATCCCAACTGGGTTCCTCCCTCGTATTCCAGTGAATTCAAAAATTTAGTCCATGCTCTTTCATCATCAGCAGAAAAAATGGTTGGAGTCGAAGATTTATAATTGAAGGGTACGATGGATAATTCTTTTACTCCATGATAACTGATATAGCGTTTTAAAAAATTTATTTCCTTTTCACGATCCCGCTTTTTAGCTGAAGAAGAAGCATCCCAGAATATGGTTATTGATTTGGGAGAAAATGCATATTCAGATGGAACAAAAGAATTGTAGCGCAGCGCAAAAACAGTTTGTCCATTTTTCCCCGGCGCACAATTGATCTCATTGTCATCACTCAATGGCATGGTGAAAGAAATGTTTTGGTTTAGCGTGACATTTTCCTCATGCAATTTTGCCACATAGGTTTCACCTTTCTTATTGAACGAAGAATTTTTAATTAAACCCTTTGCCAGTGGTGCGCTTGCAGATTGAATAACTTCTGCCAGAAATGTAAAAGAGGCTGTTTTATGTTTTACATCGAAAGGCAAATCGTAGAGTAAATTTTTGCCATCAGATCGAAGCGCTTCCGTAATTGTCATGGTGATCTTTCGACAACCATTCGCGGGAACCGGGTATATGCGCAATGAATAATTACCCGGTGAATTCATTGACAGAAGTGCCGGGTCTATTCTCTTCCCCACGATTGTATTGTATGCATTTGTTGCACGCCACTTTTCTTCAATCGAACCATCCCGAAATTTGCCGTGCAAATCCAATTGAAATGCAGTAATTGCCTGGTGAGGCAATAAATTAAAATTGTATAATCCTTCAATTTCACGGTTGGAAGAATTACAAAATTCCATTTTAATAAATGTTGTTGCAATAAAGGCATCAACCCTTACTTCGATCTCGCAGCTTCGAAGTTCCATCCCCCTGTCCCATTCATTTCGAGGCAAGGATTGAGTAAATCCAGTTGATGCTGTTAGCAGCACATACAACAGTAATGATATTTTCCGCATAAGCCCTGTTTTGGAGGAGGATGCGAGAAGAGGGGGGATTGCATAAAAATGAAAAAACTTTTTGGCTGCGAGCTGAGAGAGGCGAATTTAAAGCTGCGAGCTGCGAGCCCTGAGCTTCGAGTGCTGCGAGACGAGGTTTGCAGGCTGATAATTGAAATGTTTTTTTAGGCTTTGAGTACAGTCGATTAGTAATTGGTTCATGTATGTTATTAGATATTAATCCTGGGCTTCGAGCTGAGAGCTGCGAGCTGAGAGCGCTGCGAGACCAGGTTTGCAGACTGATAATTGAAATGTTTTTTTAGGCTTAGAGTACGGTCACTTTGTAATTCGACACTTGATTATTATTAGTATTATTCTTAGCAGCGAGGTGAATGCTGTGAATAGAACAGACTTATTGTTGAATAATGAATTTAAAAAAGTATTACGGATGTCCGGCTCAGGCAAGAATTTTCAAATTCCAACCACTAATCTGTGTAATCCGTCTTAATCAGTGTTATCCTATTCATAGAATTCTTCATAAATAAAACACATCATCATTCCCGGGATATTGTGATCATCGATCTCGAGGGGAAATACTTTTTCCAGTGCACAATCATACAATTGCCGGGGGAAATTTTTCCTGCACCCCCCAGGTGAATGCCATGTTTATTCAGACAGGACTCCAGTGTTTTCCAGGCAGAAGAGATCATTGAATCCGGAATTTTCCGGGAGGGAGGAAAAACAGGGCAACCCAATTTTTGAAAAACGGTGGTTTGCTTGCAGGTGCGAAGAGAATCATGAAAATTCATTACGTTTTTCAGGAATAAATTCTCAATCATTGGGTCAATATCCTTTTCACCTCCAAATTGACCTCCATGCTCCAGCATCATTTTCATTTTCAGGAAAGCATTTTCGTCTTTCAGGAATTCATCGTCCAGTTTTCGGTTTATTTTTTTCATGGTAACTAATTTGATCGAAAACTACCATGAGCATTTTACAGGGCAATGTGAAAAACACGGCTGGTTTGCAGTTTTTTCCTTAGATACAATGTTGATTTCAAGAATTCATCCCGGCCCAGCCGGGACAAGATTCTTTAATTCGATATTCATTATTAATAGAGAATGTTTTCTGTGGAAGTTTGTTTCACGCAACGGCGTAAAGAATTTTTGTAATCACTTTAAACTTGTTTTACATGCTACGAATAAAACGTTGCGTTCGTAAATCGATAATTTGGGATTCCAACGGTTCGTTGCGCCGTTACGTGAAACCTCTTCTCATAAAACATAGATCAACCCTTTTATAACTGCACGATCTAAGAAATTTTCAAAACAATCTCCCCTGCTCCCCTGGCCTTCGGAATTGAGTGCAATCCAATTCAAGCCTTTCATGATTGAGGCCGTATTTATTGGTGTATTTGCGATACTGCATGCCCACCATTTCCGCCACATTCCCTTCTCCACGCATTCTCGTGCCCCAGCGGCTGTCATTCACTTTTCCACCGTGACTGTTCTCGATCAAATGCCACACCTTATCAGCACGATCCGGGAAGTTTTTATATAACCAGTCATGAAAAAGAAGTTTGATCGCACCATTTAATCGAATGAATGTATAAGCTGAAAATGTGGCACCGGCATTGGCAGCAGTTTTTATAATATCGTGCATCATGTGTTCATTCAACCCGGGAATCATCGGACCCAGCATCACACCCATTCGAACACCAGCCTTTGCCATTTCTTCGATCAACCTGAATCTTTGCTTCGCTGTTGTGGTCCGTGGTTCCATAACGCGACGCAAATCTTCATCCAAGGAGGTTATGGAAACCAGGATGGATACAAGATTTCTTTCTGCCATGGACGCAAGCAATTCTTTATCGCGCAACATGCCTGCATTTTTGGTGATCATACCCACCGGTTGGTTGAATTCATTGCACACCTGGAGAATTTGCTGTGTGAGCCTGAATTTTTGTTCAGCAGGCTGATAACAGTCTGTATTGCCACTCAATCCAATAGGTACACATTGCCATTTGGGATTCATCAGGAATTTGCGCAATAGCTCTGGTGCATTTTTTTTGACAATGATCTTTCTCTCGAAATCAAGCCCTGCACTATATCCATAATATTCAAATGAATTCCGTGCATAACAATAAATACAACCATGTTCGCATCCCTGGTAAGGATTCATGCTGTACCACATACCTACATCCGGACTATCAACCTTATTCACCAATGATTTGGCCTGTTCTTCCAAATACATTGTCTGGCTGTTGGGTTCAGTCCAGTCATCAATTGCCTCGATGTGTTCCTTCGTCCGCTGGTTGGTTATGAATTTATTTTTCGTATTGATCTGGGCACCCCTGCCCCTGAGGTAATTTTCATTTTCGGTCATCACAATTCCTTAAAATGTTTTGGCTATTGAACCTGGTGCTGTAAAGAATAAAATTTTCAGGCGAACAATTCACCCTGTTTTGTTGTAACCGGAAGATTAAGAAAACCAAAACGCTCCACGATCTGGAAACCTGATCCCTGGGTGCGTTTCAGCAACAACATGGAATCGGCGATAAATCTTCCTGTGAACTGTGAATTGGAATATTCCAGCCAACCCTTTTCAAATTGCCATGGTAGCAGTTTACTTGCAATGGGTATATATGGATCTTCAATAAAATGTGGCTTATGTTCTGCATCAATCTTCATTAACGACTGTGCAGTTTTTATTTCTTTCACAAGTTTTTGAACCGCAACCTTCGTAATTACATTTATAAATACAGTGTGTGAAGGGAAGCTGCCAAAATCTTTCAGCTCAACTTTAAATGGCTGGAATCCCATTCCAATTGTTTTTAATCGCTGAACGAGTCTCTCTTCAAGCATCGCAAACTGGGAGAAACGTACAAGTGTTATGTGGGGACGACCACCTGCAGGCTTTGCCTGAAAATTATTGGCGAATTCCTTCCGGATCTTCATAATTCTTGATTCCAGATCTGTACCAGGCGAAAGGATCAGCATATAATCATTTACCTGGTAGCCGGGCATGGTTTGCATTATATTTTTCATAGACGTTTTTTAAGCTACCTGCATCATTCCGGCAGGCAGAAATTTGAATACCCTCAACATTTTTATTTCCTCATCTTTTTGTTTCAATAACCTCACTTCATCCACAACAAACGTGTGATAAAATGTTTTCCGTGAATATTCATTTACCACATCATAATAAACCGTGCCAGGCAATTTATCTACAAGTATCAATTGAGGTTCGCGAGCTGCAGGAAAGTAAATTTTCCCTGATACAAAAGGCTCGAGAAACTGAAGTTGCCTGCGAAGCGCAACAAGCCTTGATTCATCATGCAACCTGAAATGAATGGTGCCTGTTTCAATGCTGCTGTAATTATTGATGGCAAGAGTGAATGCAACCTGGTGCCTGAAAATATTTTCCGTCCACCTGATGAGTGTATCCTCGATTCCTTCATTGGCTTCAAAAGCTGCAATGGTAATTACATCAGCCTCCTCTTTAACCCTCGTCCCTGATTTCTGTTCAATTAATCGTCTTTCCGCATTCATCCTGGTAATTAGCGATTGCGGAGGCAGGTAAATAAGTGAATAAATATTCATGTCCTTTTCCATACAATTCTGTTCTTCGGTCAAGTTCTTTAGCATAAATTTACTAAAGTTTTTAGTATACAAAAAATCTTTTTATGGATGGCGAAATGATATACAACCCGAGGTACCGTGGATCGAAACAGTTTACGCAGTGGGATGTGCCGACAGCCAATGCAACAGGGTTTGGTGTGCCGGCAGATGATTATGCAGAAAGAGGCATTGACCTGAACGAACAACTGGTGCGCAACAAAGCGGCCACTTTTTTCATGCGCATGCAGGGAGACGCCATGGTGGGTGCAGGCATTCACAATGGTGATGTGATCATTGTGGACAGGTCTGCAAAAGCAAATCCGGGGAAAATAATTGTTGCCGTATTAAATGGTGAAATGATCGTGAGAAGGTTGGAAAAAAATTTCAATCGAATCAGGCTAATACCCGAAACAGATAAATTATCACCGATCGATGTTGATCTAAATGGATGCGAATTTGCAGTCTGGGGTGTTGTTACCTATGTGATCCATTCCCTGTAATATGAAAGCTGTTGTCGATTGCAATAATTTTTATTGCTCATGTGAAAGGCTGTTCAGGCCTGATCTTGAGAAGAAGCCGCTTGTTGTACTCAGCAACAATGATGGATGCGTGGTATCACGCACAGATGAAGCAAGGCGTATTGGGGTACGCATGGCGGCACCTTACTTTAAGGAACGTTCATTATTGGAAAAACATGGAGCGGCTGTATTTTCTTCCAACTATAATTTATATGGAGAGCTGTCTGGTCGTGTAATGGAAACATTGCGCAGCTTTCTTCCCCGGGAACATGTTGAAGTTTATTCTGTTGATGAAGCATTCCTCGATATGTCGACAATTAGATCAGAAGAACTAAATACATGCGGGATTGAAATGAAAAAACGCGTAGAGCAATGGACCGGCATTAAAGTTTCTGTGGGAATTGCGCCCTCTAAAGTGCTTGCAAAGCTGGCAAACCGGCTTGCAAAAAAAGAAAAACATCCGGATGGATGCCTCGTGCTGGATACCAAAGAAAAAATTGAATCTGCGCTTGCACGAACTGCAGTAAACGACCTGTGGGGAATTGGAAGTAAGTATGCGGCCCTCGTTCGTGACAGGTGGAGCATTGAGACAGCATTGCAACTTTCTCGCGTTACAGATGAATGGGCACGCCAGCATTTAGGCGGAGTGGTGGGGCAAAGGTTGCTGCGTGAATTGAATGGAGAGTCGTGCATTGAAATGAAGGATCCTCTTGAAAAGAAAAAAATGATTGCAACAACCAGGATGTTTGGAAAACGAGTTACGAACATCCAGGAATTGCGTGAAGCCATTACAACGTACACCTCTCGTGCCGCTGAAAAATTGCGAAGGCAATTTGGAGCTGCAAAAAAAATTGAAGTTTTTGTTATTAGTGATGATGCAGGTGATGAATACCGATACGACCCGCATTCCCGTCACACCTATGTCAACTTACCAAAAGCCACGTCGATCACGCACGAACTTGTTGAGTATGCCGTACCACTGCTCGACCAACTCTACTCACGAGGACGGCAATATTTAAAGGCCGGTGTCGTCCTACATGATATTGTACCGGAAGAAGCCGTTCAAGGAAACTTATTTGATAATTCACCTGAAAACAAAAACAAAGGCCTGATGGAATCCATGGATAATATCAATTTCAGCATGCGGGATGAAATGATCCGTTATGCATCTTCAGGTTTGGAAAGAAGTTGGAAAATGCGGCTTGATTTCCATTCTCCGCGATATACTTCACGTTGGGACGAATTAAAAAAGGTGCACTAACTCCAAAGTTTTTACGTGCTCAGTTAGTGGGTGATTGATCCCGTTTTTGTTAACTTGACCTAACTTGTAATCAACGTAAAAATTTTACAAATGCGTTTACTGATATTAGCGGTATTATTCAGTCTGACTGCTGTTTCCCAAAAACCAAATATCATTTACATCATGTCAGACGATCATGATGCAGATGCGATCAGTGCCTATAATAAAACATTTGTTTCAACTCCTTCCATTGACAGGCTTGCAAAAGAGGGAATGCGGTTTACGCACGCATTTGTTGGAAATTCCATTTGTGGTCCGGCGAGAGCAACACTGCTCACCGGGCAACACTCAC
>CAZCKF010000153.1:0-7340 GCA_964499155.1 uncultured Chitinophagaceae bacterium | reverse complement strand
TTCCTGGTTCACCCCAGATAACCGGGCCAGTGACATAATCAATTGCCTCACCATTGCGGTCAACACGTTTTCCATTGCTTTCCATATTTCCCTGCTGGAAATAGGCTGCAAACCGGTGGAGGTATTGATCATACGGAAGAATGGCTTCTGTCTGTGCGCCGAAAAAATTAATATACCAGGTGCTCAAAAGCGCCATGATCACGGGAATGTTTTTCTCAAATGAAGCTGATTTAAAATGTTCATCAGCATCATGTGCGCCTTTCAGCAGTTGCTCGAAGTTTTCATATCCAATTGAAAGAGCTATCGATAATCCAATTGCACTCCACAGTGAATAGCGTCCGCCCACCCAATCCCAAAAAGCAAACATGTTTTCTTTCGCGATGCCAAATTTTAAAACTTCTTTTTCATTTGTGCTCAGAGCTATAAAATGTTTGGCGATATGCGATTCATCTTTGGCCGATCTTAAAAACCAATCACGTGCTGAATAAGCATTCGTCATTGTTTCCTGCGTAGTAAATGTTTTTGACGCAACGAGAAAAAGTGTTTCCTCGGGATTTACTTTTTTTAATGTTTCCACGAGGTGAGTTGCATCAATATTTGAAACAAAAAAAGTTTCGATGCCAGGATTTTTATAAGCTCTCAGTGATTCTGTAACCATTAGTGGCCCCAGGTCGCTGCCACCAATTCCAATATTTATGATGTACCGGATCTTTTTGCCCGTATAACCTTTCCATATGCCGCTTTGCACTGCTTCACAAAAAGATTTCATTTGTTGCTGCACTTCGTGAACAAGAGGCATTACATCACTCCCGGCAGCATACATTGGTTTTCCCGAAAAATTGCGAAGGGCAACATGCAACACAGCGCGATTCTCCGTCTCATTGATTGGATCTCCATTGAACATGGATTCAATCGCCGATTGAAGTTTACATTCTGTTGCCAGTGCTACCAGATGTTCAAGTGTCGCTTTTGAGATCAGATTTTTTGAAAAATCAAACAGTATATAGCCATGTTTCAGGGAAAGTTTTTGGAACCTTTCAGAATCTTCATCAAACATATCGCGCATATGTCGCATCGACATGTTGTTCGCGTGCGTTTCAAGAGCCTGCCATGCATTTGTCTGCAATGGATTGATCCGTGGAAGCATAATTCGTTTATAAGGTAGGAAGTATTTTAAGAGTCTGGTCGATCATTTCATTCGTTAGATCAAGATGCAAAACCAATCTCACGCGATCAGGGGCGATTGCGTAAGCAAGTATATTTTTCTCTTTCATTTTTGCAACTACTTCAGGTGCTGTTGTTCCTTTAACCTGGAAAATGATAATGTTGGTTTCCACTGGCAAAACCATTTCTACATATTGCTGTTGTTTTAAAACATCGGCAATCCGTTTAGCATTTGCATGATCTTCTTCAAGCCTTTCAATATTATTATCCAGTGCATAAATTCCTGCTGCAGCTAAAAAACCTGCCTGTCGCATACCGCCACCAAATACTTTTCTGAGTCGCCTTGATTTTTTGATGAAATCTTTTTTTCCAAGAAGCAAGCTTCCAACGGGACATCCTAAACTTTTACTCAGGCAGATGGAAATAGAATCAAATGCATGACCATAATCAGATGGTGATTCTTTTTTTGCAACGATTGCGTTAAATAAACGTGCGCCATCCAAATGAAAGGCCAGATTATTTTCTTTGCACACTTTTGCTATATTTCGAATTTCGTTGAAATCATAGCAGCTTCCTCCTCCGCGATTTGAAGTGTTTTCGATGCAAACCAATTTTGTATTTGCCCGGTGAGGATCGTCCGGGTTAATATTTTCCTTTACCTGTGTTGCCGTAATTCGACCGCGATCACCATTGATCAACCTTACAGATGCTCCTGAATTAAATGCAATTCCTCCTCCTTCATATTGATATACATGCGCCGAACCATCGCAAATCACCTCATCACCAGGTTGCGTGTGTGCCTTGATCGCAATTTGGTTGGTCATGGTTCCAGAAGGGCAGAAAAGTGCCGCTTCCATCCCAAACAACTTTGCTGTTTTTTCTTCCAGTTTATTGATGCTCGGATCTTCCCCAAAAACGTCGTCACCAACGGCCGCGTTCATCATCGCTTCCTTCATGCCTTTACCGGGCTTTGTGACTGTATCTGAACGGAAATCAATGATCATAGGCCGCAATATAGCACGTATCGATAAACACGGATTGTGGGGATTAAGCTAGGATTTCACGGATAGTTGAGCGGCTAACTCTTCAATAGTGTGCTTTTTCATATCCAAACTTCTATTATCATGAAGTTTCGAAAACACAGAAACTCTTCAATTTTTGCCAAATCAATGCCTTAAGACTCAAATTTTTGCGGAACAATCAAAAATCCAAAACCAAAAATCAAAAATTGTTTTTGCCGCTCATCATTAGCATCCACCACCCAAACCTTCCTCCCATTAAACAGTAACCCGCTATTGTCACGTGCGTCTCATACTTTGAAAATACCGGCCATCATGCAAATTGGCCGTTTAATAGAAAACCATGTTCTTTGCATTACATAGTACCTACATTTGAATTGTAATTAACAAAGACCAGTACTAAAATAACGAAAATGAAAAAATATCTCGCAATTATGGCTTTTTTGGTTCTTTCGGGACTCCAATCTGTAATTGCTCAAACCGAAACCGGTAAAATTCAGGGAACAATCTCAGAAAATCAGAAAGTGGACGCTGCAACAGTATCCCTGTTACGTGCAAAGGATTCTTCAGTTGTAAAACTGAACGTGGCTGACAAATCGGGTAATTATGCTTTTGAAAATGTTCCTGCAGGCCGTTACCTCCTATTAGTAACATCTGTGGGTTTTGAAAAAGTCTATACAGAAACGATTGATCTAACAGGATCTCAAACCATAACCATTAAACCTGTCCAACTGGTTCAACAAACAAAGGCGCTTGCAGGAGTAACAGTTACTTCCAAGAAGCCTCTTGTTGAACAGAAAATCGACCGCACTATTATTAATGTAGAAGCAGCGGTAACAAATGTGGGAAGCAGCGCACTCGAAGTACTTGAAAAATCTCCTGGTATCAGTGTCGATAAAGATGGCAATATCAGCCTGAAAGGAAAAGCGGGTGTGGTAGTTCTTATTGACGGAAGACCAACACAGCTTGGTGCAGAAGATCTGGCAAATATGCTACGGTCAATGCAGGCAAGCCAGCTTGACCAGATCGAGATCATGACGAATCCTCCTGCAAAATTTGATGCATCAGGAAATGCCGGTGTGATCAACATCAAAACAAAAAAGAACAAGCAGTTTGGATACAATGGTAGCGTTACACTTGGTTACGGCCAGGGACGTTATCCAAAAACAAACGAAGGCTTCAACGGAAACTACAGAAACAATAAAGTAAACTTATTTGCAAACCTCAGCCATGCGTATCGTACAAATTATAACACACTTACTATTCAGCGCAATTTCCGCGATGTAACTACAAAAGAATTATTGTCACATTTCGATCAGACTGCAAATATGCAGATGCAGAGCAATGCATACAATGCGAAAGTGGGAATGGACTATACATTCGATAAGAAAACATCTGCAGGATTTACATTGAGCGGTTTTTCTGCTCCAGGCACATTCAGCAACAGGAATTATACAAGTATATCTGATGAATTTGGAATGCCGAACAGCCAGACAACTGCACGGTTAGATAATAACCAAACATTCCGCAGTTTTGGAACCAACCTGAATTTCCGCCGTGTTACTGATACATCTGGTGGTGAATTAACCTCAGATCTTGATTTCAATACTTATAAATCACGTGGTGATCAGGTAATGGTGAATTCATATTTCGATGCTAACGGAAATCCAACAGTTGTACCAGATACTTTACTGGCTGCACTGCCTCAACATATCAAAATTTACAGCGGTCGAATTGATTATTTTAAGCCCCTAAAAAAAGGAATGCGTTTTGAAGCAGGTATTAAAAGCAGTATTGTTACAACAGATAACAATGCGAAATACGACAGCGTGTTGAATGGTCAGCAGGTTCCGGATCTGAATCGTACAAATCATTTCCTCTACGAAGAAAATATCAATGCAGCATATGTAAACTTCAGTGCACCATTGTCGAAGAAACTCAATGCGCAATTGGGATTGCGTGCAGAAAATACAAATGCTAATGGTGACCAGATCACACAGAACAAACAGTTCGACAGAAAATATACACAGGTATTCCCAACTGCATACCTCCAGTACCTCGCAAACGACAAGCATTCATTTGTTCTGAATTATGGCAGAAGGATCCGTCGTCCGAATTATGAAAGTCTGAATCCTTTCATCAGGTTCCTGGACAGGTATACATATATGCAGGGAAATCCTGAGTTGAAACCTCAATTCAGCCACAATATTGAATTGTCACACAGTTTCAAAGGTTCGATCACTACCACATTGAACTATTCAAAAACAACGGATATCATTCAGCAGGTAATGGAGCAGAATGAAGCGAAGAATGAAACTTTTGTGAAGCAGGCAAACATTGCAAGCCAGCGTCAACTCGGTGCATCAGTTAATATTTCAATGCCAATGAACAAATGGTGGACGAATAACTTCTATGTGAATGTGTTCGACAACAAATTCGATGGCATTATTAATAACGATCATGTAACTGTTTCTGCAGTAACATTGAACCTGAATGGATCACAGCAATTCAAATTTGCAAAAACATGGACAGGTGAAGTAAGTGGATTCTTCCGCACAACAGGTCTAGATGGTGTTATCAAAGCACGCTCAATGGGACAGATGTCACTTGGATTGAGCAAACAGATCCTGAAAAACAATGGACCGGGGAGAGTAAATGTTCGCGACGTATTCTACACGCAAAAATTCCGTGGTGAAACAAAATACAGCAACATTGACGCACAATTCCAGGAAGTTCGTGACAGCCGTGTCCTCAATGTTGGATTCTCATACAGATTCAATAAGGGAAAAATGAATGGTGCTCCAAAGAAAAAAACGAACGGAAGTTCAACTGAGGAGCAGAGCAGGGTAGGTGGCGGTAATTAATTTTCAGGTCACTATTCATTATATATATCGTTCGCTTTGTAAAAGGATGCTGCAATTGCAGCATCTTTTTTTTGCACCAGGCAAAAAATATTTTTTTACTGTAACAAATAAATTCCCTGCAACGTCAAAGATGTAACAATCGAAAAAAATGAAACTATTGTTACTTCTTGGATCGATATTCCTGATCAATATCAATGCAATTGCACAACATAAAACAATCGTAAAAGGTCAGGTAAACAATGCAGAGAAAAAACCTGTGGTCGGTGCTTCAGTTGAATGGCTGAAATCATCTGACAGTTCACTCGTGAAAATGTTTGTCACAGACAATAATGGACAGTTCGAAGCCTTACTTTCACCTGCAAATTATATTCTGCGAGTTACGTCAATAGGTTTTGTCGAAAGCATGATGGTGGTGGCGGTTGCTGAAACAGTTCAACAATCAGTTGCTCCCATTGAATTACAGTCTTTTTCCCGTGAAATGAAGGAAGTAAAAGTGACTTCAAAAAAACCATTTATTGAACAAAAACTGGATCGTACAGTAATAAACGTAGAATCTTCCATTTCCAATGCCGGTGCAACTGCGCTGGAGATCCTGGAAAAATCTCCTGGTGTTACTGTTGATAAAGACGGAAATGTAAATCTGAAAGGAAAATCCGGGGTAATGATTATGATTGATGGGAAGCCTTCCTATCTCACGGGTGAAAATCTAGCGTATTATTTGCGGACCCTGCCTGCAACTGCACTTGAACAAATTGAGATCATGACCAACCCTCCCGCAAAATTTGATGCGGCTGGCAATTCAGGAGTGATCAATATCAAAACGAAAAAAAATAAACAGCGTGGATTTAATGGAAGTGCCAATTTCACTTACACACAGGGAGTTTATTATAAACTAGGGGGCAGCGTGAATATCAATTACCGCAACAATAAATGGAACCTGTTTTCAAATATTAACCCATACAGGTGGAGCGGATTTAACGACATCTATGTAAAAAGAAATTTTTTCAAACAGGGCACGAAGGAAATAGAAACAGTTTATGAGCAAAATGCTTTGATTAATATGGTATATCCTGGAATCGAAGCGAAGGTGGGTGCAGATTTTTATGCGACTAAGAAAACCACCTTTGGCCTGGTATTAACTGGTTTTACTGAAAGGGGTATCGATGATAATGTCAATACAAGTTTTATCAGCGATGGAACTGGGCAGTTGAACTCAATTATAGATGCTGATGCAACGCACAGACCCAAAAACAAAAACCTGGGGATTAATACAAATTTCAGGCACCAGTTTGACAGTGCTGGCAGAGAATTAACCATGGATGCCGATTATGTCACTTATGATATGCAGACCAAACAAAGGTTCAACAATCGTTTTTATAACTCAAACTGGACCAAAAACCGCCTTGATGAAATCATTCTTGGTGATTTACCATCTGGATTAAAAATATATTCCTTTAAAGCAGATTATGTTCACCCGGTTTCAAAGGATTTTAAAGTTGAAGCCGGAGTTAAGACAAGTCTGGTTAAGTCTGACAATGATGCACGTTATTCAATGATTGAAAATTCTGTTGAAGTAATTGATTCAGGCAGAAGCAATCATTTTATTTATGATGAAAATATTAATGCCGGTTATGTTAATATGAACAGGCAAATGGGGAAATGGTCCATGCAATTAGGATTACGCGTCGAAAATACAAATGCTGAAGGATTGCAGAGCAGGAATGACTCTTCCTTTACTCGTCATTATACAAATGCATTTCCAACACTCTATGTGGGATATGCGCCGAATGATAAAAACCAGTTTGCCGCTTCTTTTGGTAGAAGAATTCAAAGACCAGCCTACCAGGATTTGAACCCGTTCCGGTACATGCTTGATCCTTATACTTACCAGGAGGGCAATCCATTCCTTAAACCGCAATTTTCATACAATTATCAAATTACTCATACGTGGAACGGAAAGGTGACTTCAACCCTTAGTTACAGTCATACGAAAGACTTGTTTACAGAGACACTGAACCAGATTGATGCAGATACCATTACTTATGTTTTTAAGGAAAATATTAATCAATCGAAAAATCTTGGACTGTCTGTTAGTGCAAACTTCCAGGTTACAAAATGGTGGTCAACAAATCTATTCGCCGAAGTATTCAACAATAAGTTCATGGGTGAGATCAAAAGCAAACCATTAGATGTGGCACTTACTTCTGGTACATTTAATATGAACCATCAATTTGATCTCGGAAAGGGTTGGAGCGCCGAAGTAAGTGGATTTGCAATGACAAAGGCAATCATG
>CAZCKF010000152.1:0-7347 GCA_964499155.1 uncultured Chitinophagaceae bacterium | reverse complement strand
TGCTTTCCATTCATGTAAAAACGAGAAGAGCTATGAGAGTAATGATGTGGTTCTTTAATAAGTCTCCATTTACCCGAGCAAGGGTTATTGTGGATGTATGCAAGCTTTTGAAGAATAAACTTTTCAGTTCGACATTCTTTTACATCGAAAGAATTTTTCCAAACTTCATGAAGTTTCCCTCTACTTCTATCTTTCTCACTTACGTGGGACCTCAATTGCATCAATAATTCATTCTTACCTATAACACTCAGTCGTTTTACAATTTGATAAGCCATAAATCTTTTTCCATTGCCAATGATTGTATTTAATGAGTGATGTCCACCTGCATAAAAAAGAATCAAATGAATGTGATTCGGCATTATCACAAAACTGTTGATGTCATGTCCATTTTTCCTTAAAATGTCAAACCATTTATAAACCAAATCATATGCGTTGGCTTCCTCGATAAGAGGTAACCACTGAGAGCATGTAAATGTGATGTAATAAATCCCTTGATGGACAATAGGTTTATGAACAGCCATGAGTCAAAATACCCGATAACTGATTTCCTCCAATGATTAAAAGACGTAAATGAAACAGTATTTTTCTTTTTTTTTCGACGAGTCACCGCACTATCACTCCTCTTCTCCGACGAGTCTCCGCCATCATAAATTTTCAACTTAATGAAATGTCCCGGCGGGACTCGTCGGCTTCCTGATTCATTTTGCGACGAGTCCCCTACCGTTTTTAATATGAAATGCTTTCCTTTCGACGGGAGACTCGTCGGAGAAGGGGTGGATGGGGGCGGGCGACTCATCAGGGAAAAGGTTATAGGATTCGTCGGTCGTAATGAAACTATTCAAAAATCATCTTCTGAATTTTTTCAGCAACCACCTCCCCATTCGGCAACATCCCTCTCTCCAACCCAATATTCAACGGTACTGCAGGTAAATTTTTTGCACCGATCACTTCGACAGGTGCATCGAGGAATTGAAAACAGTTTTTGCTGATCCGGCCGGCGAGCGCTTCGGCGAAGGAATTGTTTTGCTGCTCTTCGGTGAGCACAATGCACTTGCCATGTTTTTTTACAGTGGAGTAAACCATGTCTTCGTCGAGTGGAAATAATGTACGGAGATCAATGATCTCTACTGCACCATCGAATTGTTTCGCAGCGGCGAGAGACCAGTACACTCCCATACCGTAGGTGATGATGCAACAACTTTCACCATTATCAACTTTGGATCTATCCGCTTCCAATACAATTCTTCCTTTTCCAAATGGAAGGATGTAATCGCTTGCAGGTTCAACTGATTTTGCTTCTTCCGTTCCCTGCACTTTGCTCCAGTAAAGTCCCTTGTGTTCGAGAATTACAACTGGATTGGGATCGAGGTACGCAGCCTTCATCAATCCCTTCATGTCAGCAGCATTGGATGGAAATGCGATTTTAATTCCCTTAATGGATAACAAAGTTGTTTCAACGCAACCACTGTGATACGGTCCACCACCGTTATATGCACCTACAGGAACGCGGATAATTGTTGATACAGGAAATTTTCCGCAGGAGAGATAACATGATTTTGAAATTTCGGTAACGAGCTGGTTGAAACCGGGATAGATGTAATCACCGAATTGCACTTCAACGATTGGTCTTACGCCTGTTGCGGATAACCCAACAGTGGAACCAATAATGTACGCTTCCTGGATCGCTGTATTGAAAACACGATGCTCGCCGAATTGTTCTGCAAGTGTTGCGGCTTCACGAAATACACCACCGAGTCTTTTTCCAACATCCTGCCCGAAAAAAATGCATTCAGGATTCTCCTGCATGATCTCGCGAATCGCGAACAGCGCTGCATCCACCATAATCACTTTATCTTTTCCTGCAGGACTGCGCTCTCCAGTTTCTTCTGTAACTGGCGTGGGCATGAAAACATATTTCTCCACATCTTCAACATCCGGTTCGTCTGCATTCACTGCCCTGTCGAACGCTTCCTGAACTTCTGTTTCTACTTCATTTCGAATTTGTTGCAGTTCTTCATCCCTGCCGCGTTGTAATATCAGGTTTTCGAGTTTCGGTAAAGGATCATCATCTGCGTGCAGCGCCAGATCTTCATCTGTCCTGTAAAATTCTTTTCTTACTCCACTTGTGTGATGGTTGAGTAAACAAACCTTTGCATGCACAAGCCAGGGTGATTGATTTTTTCTTACATGTGCTATCACCTCTTCCATTGCCTGGTCGCTTTTGATAAAATCAGTTCCGTCAACACGCATGCGGTTCATTCCCTTAAATCCTCCCGCATATTCAAACGCGTCCATCGCACGTGATTCTGCTGCCGTTGCACTGATACCCCATTCATTGTCCTGCACTAAATAAATGATCGGCAATTTTTTCAGTACTGCAAACTGGAATGCTTCACTTACTTCTCCCTCGGTCACACTTCCATCTCCGAATGAACAAACAACAACAGGATTTTCACCACCAGGGCCGCGCTGCAACAATGACGAATTTATTTGTGAGAGATATTGCAATCCCTGCGCAATTCCTGTTGTCGGAATAGCTTGCATTCCTGTTGCACTGCTCTGGTGAATGATTTTTGTTCGTGAATAATCATTCGAATTAGGGTGGGCGTAATATGATCTTCCTCCCGTAAACGGATCATCTTTTTTTGTCAGCAATTGCAACATCAATTCATAAGGTGTATAACCAAGCCCGAGCAGTATACTTTCATCTCGATAATACGGGCTCACCCAATCACAAGGCAAAAGATGAAATGCTGTCGCAAGCTGTATGGCTTCATGACCGCGCGAAGTGGAATGCACATATTTCGTAATGGAACGGTTTGCTTCATACGTATCAGACATGATCTTCACAGAATACATGAGCCTGTAAGCGTGCAGTAATCGTTGGATATCAAACATCGCGTGCAAATGTAAGAAGGGAGTTCTTATTAGCTTTAAGCTTTAAGCTTATAGCTATAAGCAAGTTTAGGAAGGCTGCGCCAACATTTATTTCCATTGATTGGTGAACAGTCATCAACGTCCAATATGTTTCGATAATAATACAGTTTCCTTGCTTTTGGTTTAAAGGGAATAATTTAATGGCGAAGCCTTGCAATATGAGCTTTAAAGCTTAAAGCTTTGAGCTTACAGCTTTTTCGGGAAAAAGAGATTTATTTCCCCGCTATTTAAACCATTGTGGAATGTTAATATCTCCATTTAAGCAGCAACACGGATGGAATAGGAATTGTTAGATACCGGGTAATGGTCAAGGTTTTTCATTATCCCGAATACAGGGAACAAACAACTCTCTGTCTGAAATGTCAATGGACAGGCAATGTAATAGATTGCAAAAAAGAAGAATATGATCCGCTGTCAAGTGCAGTTGATATTACCTGTCCCGATTGCGGAAAGTTTATTGGATTGATACAGTATCCGCATGATCATATAAATACGCATGTACCAGAAAGGTTTAGCGCAAATGCGCAGAGTGAGTAAATACGGATTTGAAAATTTGAAAATTTGACGGTACAGTCATTACTGTTTGGAAAATTCATTTAATTCGGATTTGAAATTTGAAAATTTGAAGGTGCAGTCTTTACTGATTGAAAATTCTTTTAATCTGAACTATTTCACGCAAAGTCGCCAAGTGCTAACACGCAAAACGCAGGAATTGCTTTTAAAAATTAGTGTTGTATTGACTCATTCGAATTGTTACATCGAAACTTCGGGAACCGAATGAAATTACAAACAGTTTGGGTATACCGTCAAATTTTCAAATCTTCAAATTTTCAAATTGTTTATTTAACGTCCAGGGTCAGAAGCGAATCATCTTCCATGAATCCCTCGATCTCATCCCCCACCACAATTTCTCCCACTCCTGCTGGCGTTCCGGTAAAAATGAGATCACCGATGTTTACAGAGAAGTAATTAGAAATGTATGAAACGATCTTATCAAAGCTGTGTACCATGTTGGCAGAGTTGCCTTGCTGCACGAGCTCCTTGTTTTTATATAAACAGAAGTTGATGTCCTTTTTATTCTTCAGGTTATTGTATAAAACCCATTTGCCGATGGCGGCTGAATTATCCCAGGCCTTTGCCTTTTCCCAGGGAAGTCCTTTTTCCTTTAACTCATTCTGTATATCACGGGCAGTGAAATCGATACCAACTGTTACTGCATCGAAATATTTTCCAGCGAATTTTTCCTGGATGTATTTACCGTTCTTGCATATGCGCAAAACGAGTTCGCATTCGTAGTGAAGTTCGTTCGTGAATTCGGGATAATAGAAGGGTGTGTGCGGCTGTAGAAGTGCACTTTTTGGCTTCATGAAAATCACCGGCTCATCTGGAATCTCATTACCTAGTTCTTTGGCGTGTGCAACATAGTTACGGCCAACACAAAAAATCTTCATAAAAATGAAAGGTTTATTATTAAATACATCGGGATATACTTCATAGGGTTGTCATCCCAAATATTTAGGCTATCATATTGAAACATTGGATTTTACAAAGACCTGTAGGGCAGCTAAAATAAGTAATCCCACCCATTTATCATAGGGTATACACTTTATTATTTACCTGGTTCATAGCCACTGTGAGCCCGCTTGCAGCAAAGGTTTCAATGATTTCGACACTTGCATCGATCTTCAATTTAACCAACGGCTCCTCCTCTTTCCGCCATTTGCCGAGCACAAAATCACTTTGGTAACCCTTAGGAAAATCGTTTCCAATCCCAAACCGGAGACGCGGATATTCAGTTGTAAGCAGGAATTCTTCAATGCTTTTTAGTCCATTGTGGCCACCTGAACTACCGCCAGGCCGTAACCGAAGTTTTTCAAGTGGCAGGGCCACATCATCTGTCACAACCAGCATTTGTTCATTGGCAGCATTCGCTTTCTTCATCCAGTAATGCACAGCTCTTCCACTCAGGTTCATGAAAGTTGTGGGGCAAACACACATAAATTGTTTTCCCTTCCATTTCACTTCAGCCACAAACGCAAGCCTCTCTGATTTGAATTGCCCTTTGTGTTTTTGCACAAATGCAGCAACAACGTCGAAACCGATGTTGTGGCGTGTGTGAGCATATTCATCTCCTACATTGCCTAATCCGACGATGAGAAACAAGAGATTTTTGATTTTTGGTTTTTGATTTTTGATTCCTTCAATTCGAAAATACATCAGGGTTGGAATGTCCAATGCCCACGCGCTACGAAAAGAAATTCCAATAGTAAAGAGAAACCAATTCAATTATTAAGCTTCGATCTAAAGAACCTCTAACCTCAAACTTCTAACATCTAACAGTTCAATAGTGAATCTTCGAACTAAAGAACCTCCAACCATTCCAACCATTCCAACCATTCCAACAAAAAAAGCTGCATCTATCGACGCAGCTTCTCTTATTGGTCTTGCCACAAATTTACTTTTTACCCTTTTTCTCATCCGCCTTCTCCGCTGCTGGTGCTGCTGCCGCTGCCGGCGCTGCTGCTCCTGCTGCAGGTTTTGCTTCAGCTTCTTCCTGTTTCAACACACGTGTTGTAACAACAGAAGCGATGGGGATACGCGGTGAGTTAAGAATTTCGTAATGCTCCAAATTCACGTCTTCAACGCGGATGTTGCCGCCGATCTCAAGCTTGTCAATGTTCACTTCAATTTGCTCACGCAAATACTTCGGGTACGTTTTCACCCTCAGCGCTTTCATTTTTGTAACAAGCTTTCCACCTGCTTTCACACCTTCAGCCGCACCTGTGAATTTTACAGGAATGGTTGCGATCACACGCTTGTCTTCAACAAGCTCCAGCAGATCAATGTGGATCAGTTCATCCGATACTTTATCGAATTGCAGATCCTTCATGATGCAACGGTATGAGTCGCCATTGAGTTTGATCTCAGCAATCTGGAAACTTGGCGTGTACACCAAATTCTTAAACGCCGTTGATGGCGCCTGGAAGCTGATCTCTTTCGCACCCCCGTAAATTACACCAGGTACAAGGCCCTGAGAGCGAAGCTGGCGGGTGGCTCCTTTGCCATGTTCGGTCCTCAGTTGTCCTTCGATTGTAATTGTCTTCATTGTATGTTTAATTAATAATTACGCTACTTCAAAAATTTCTTTCAAATCTGATTCTCTATGCTTTTAAGCTTGACGCTGCAAGCTGCACGCTGTCGCTCCCAACCGGATGAAGTTTCCAGTGATTTTAATAATCGCTTCCGGAAATTTTGAGAGTCAGGAAATTCGAAAAATGTAATGATTGTTCGATCTGTAAAACCTCCAACTATTCCAACTATTCAAACCTCCAACTACTTTTCTCTCATTTGGCTATGCACAAACAAGCTTGTTATACTCTTATTCTCGTAAGCATTCCTGATCGCTACTGCAAACAAATCCGCAACAGAAAGCACCTTGATCTTTGGTGTTTCTTTTTTTAACGGGATGGTGTTGCAGACAACGAGTTCTTCGAGCACACTGTTTTCGATTGTTTCGTATGCCTTACCGCTTAGAACTGGATGCGTGATCAGCGCTCGCACGCTTCTCGCACCTTTTTCTTTTAAAAGAGCTGCACTCTTGGCGAGTGTTCCGCCGGTATCGCAGATGTCATCGATAATGACTATGTCCTTATTGGTAACATCCCCAATCACGACCATGCTGGCGATTTCATTTGCCCGCTTCCTGTGTTTGTCACAAATAACCATCTCCGCTTCGAAATAACTCGCGATCTCGCGGATACGGTTGGTAGCGCCTACGTCAGGGGCCGCAAAGGTAAGGTTTTCAAGCTGTAGATTCTGAATGTATGGGATAAAAACTGCAGAGGAATCAAGGTGATCCACTGGTATATCAAAATACCCCTGGATCTGTGGAGCATGCAGGTCCATGGTCACGATCCTGTTGGCGCCTGCAGCAGTTAACATGTTGGCAACCAACTTGCTGCCGATCGCAACGCGAGGCCTGTCCTTCCTGTCCTGTCGGGCATAACCATAATATGGAAGCACCGCAATGATCTTATAAGCCGATGCTCTGCGGGCCGCATCGATCATGAGCAGCAATTCCATGAAATTATCACTGGGCGAATGCGTGCTCTGGACGAGAAAAACGAAATCCCCCCGGATGCTTTCCATAAAAATGGGCTGGATCTCTCCATCACTGAATTTCTGGATGTTGATCTTTCCGGGCGGACATCCATACCGCTTGCAGATGTGTTCGGTCAAAGCCTGGGACCCGGTCCCGGCAAATATTTTAGCTGTGGGTTGCATGGCGGCGAAGATAATAACCTCACGGTAAGGTCGACCAATCTGAAGATTTGAAAATTGGAAAATTTGACGGTAACCTCCGATGTGCCGGCACTAGTCTTCTAGTCATGTACTAATAACAAAATTTCT
>CAZCKF010000151.1:0-7384 GCA_964499155.1 uncultured Chitinophagaceae bacterium | reverse complement strand
GAATTAAAAGGTCAGAACATCGAAGTGGTAATTGTTTCTGCAAGCGCAGAACAATGGGTGCGTCCATGGACCGATGCAAATGGTTTGACACTTATTGCTTCCTGTCTTGAAACCAACAATGGGGTGATCACCGGAAAGCTGGCAGGCAACAATTGCCATGGAGCTGAAAAGGTGAAACGCATAAAAGAAAAATACCTGCTCAGTGATTTTGAACAGGTACATTGTTTTGGAGATACAAAGGGTGACAAGCCGATGTTATCGCTTGCCACCCATGCATTTTATAAACCCTTTCGAAGCTGATTATTGTTTAATGACTTTAATCGCAGTCTTCGTATTAATGTCTGCCATCACTTCAACAATGTAAACACCATTTGGCAGTGTTGACACATTCACTTCTTTCACCATCGTTCGTTGTGAACGCATAAACATTTCTGTATACACAACCACACCGGTTACATCATAGATCCTGACCGAGGTAAGATTCGCAGTAGTATTCGCATCAATATAAATACTGAGAATATTATTTACCGGGTTTGGATATGCTGATGCTGTTGATACAGGAATACTTTTCACAAAAACGGTCATGGTATCACTTGATACACCACCTCGATTGTCGGTTGCACTAAGTTCAAACTGGTAAACACCATGAGCTAATCTCGACACTTCAGTTTGGGCTGCATTACTGTTCGCAAAGGTTGCCGGAATGGGTCCGCTAACCTGAGTCCATTTGTATGATGCAATGGTTCCATCAGGATCTGATGCAACACCTTCCAGCATCGTATTGTTTATCGGCAATATGATCTCTTTATCAATACCTGCATTTACAAGCGGCTTTTGGTTGAATGGCGGATTAACCACAACAAGGACTGTATCTCGTCCACTCGATCCGCTATTATCGATCACACGCAATTCAAATGCATAGATACCTTCTGTAAGATTTGAAATGGTAGTCTGTTGCTGGTATTGTGTACCAAATGTGCATGAAGCAGGACCTGAGACTTTTGCCCACATATAACTTACAACAGTACCATCAGCATCTGTTCCGCTTCCGGTAAGTGTTGTATTGTTAATCGGCAGGGTCAAATTGATATTGGTTCCCGCATTCGCAACCGGCGGTGTATTTGGTGGCAGCGCCGCATTTACGGTAACTGTAACAGTATCGGCACCAGTTGCACCATTATTATCCGTTACAAGTAACCTGAAACGGTACACACCCTGTACCAGGTTGTTTACACTTGTTTGTGCACTGTTAGGATTTGATATCAGGAACTGAGTTGGTCCTGCAATCTTAGTCCAATTGTAAGTGGTGATCGATCCATCTGCATCAGTACCACTTCCATTAAGTGAAGCACTGTTCTGTGGCAATGTAACTGAAACATCATTGCCTGCATTTGCTACCGGAGGAATGTTGGCAGGAGCAGCATTCACTGTTACCTGTATCGTATCATCATCGGTTGCTCCGATATTATCTGTTACAACTAACCTGAATTGATAAATTCCCTGCACAAGATTATTTACAGTTGTTTGCGCAGATGACGGGTTAACGATATTGAATTGTGCAGGACCCGAGATCTTTGTCCATGTATAACCTGATATTGTACCATCCACATCACTGCCGCTTCCGTTAAGTGAAGCACTGTTCTGTGGTAACGTAATTGAAATGTTTGAACCTGCATTTGCAACAGGCGGCACATTCGGAGGCGGAGGTCCGGCATTAACAACAATCGACATGGTATCCGTGCCTGTTCCGCCATTATTATCTGTAACGCGCAATACAAACTGGTACGTTCCCTGTGCAAGGTTGGTAACCGTTGTTTGTGCAGCATTAGGATTCGTAATTGTGAATTGAGTTGGACCAGAATGTTTACTCCACAGGTATGAGGTAATGGTTCCATCAGGATCCGTACCACTTCCATTTAATGGTGCATTATTTACAGGCCATGTGATATCACCATCAGCTCCTGCGTTCGCAAGCGGAAGGATGTTTGGTAAACCATTCACAATTACCTGCACTGTATCTCTGTCTGAAGCACCATTGTTGTCTGTTACCTGAAGCTGGAACTGATAAGATCCAGGTACAAGGTTATTTACAATTGTTGATGCTGAAGTTGGAGTAACAATGGTGAATTGTGCAGGACCTGAAATTTTGGTCCACAAATATGTAGTGATCGTTCCATCCGCATCTGTACCAGAACCATTTAATGTAGTACTGTTAACAGGATACGAAATGGTAATATTATTTCCTGCATTTGCAACAGGAGCAATATTCGGTGGCGCCGAACAGTTCGACATCAATGTATTGTTCTGTACAACACTTCCGGCCGGATTTACAGCTATGTAAATACTCTGCCAGTTGGAAGGTGCATTCGGAATACAATACTGGTTGTCGATCACCTGTGCAGGTCCACTGTTATTTTGATATGCTGCTACACGTACCGCACCTTTTCGCTGCGGATTTCTAATTGTGTTATTATAAAATTGAATTGTTTGAACCGGGTTCACTTCAATTCCATTGATTGGGTCATTGCAATAAACTGATTCCTGCCCATTGATGGTTCCATCACGGCCTGAACTGTCCACATCATTATTATAGATTCTGATTAATCCATAACCAAAAGCTTCGATTCCGTTTCCGGTTCCCTTTTTAACAATGTTGTTGTAAATATCTCCATTGGTGTTACCACCGAGGATAATACCAGCCTGCTGGCTACCCATATTGATCAAACCGAAATTCGTAACAGTATTGTGGTGGATCTTCGCACCGAACCTTGCATTCGATAATTGAATACCATCCCAATCTGTACTGTCGACAATATTATATGCAATCTCTACAGAGTCCATCCTAATTGGAACCAGGTTTCCACTGTACGGGTCAGCATTCGGGTAGGTATGCCCGATATACATTCCTTCTCCATGAATATTGTGCAGGTAGTTGTGGTGTATGTAAAACTTCGTCATCACATAATTCGGGTATTGTGAATTGACGTTTCCTGCTTCAGGATTTTTCTTAAAGAAGAATCCAACTTCAGGTCCTGTTACTTCAATATTGTTGATCTCCACGTGGTGAGCCATTCCAATACCAACACCAGCATTGCCATTACCATCTACTTTAATACCATATGTATAAGATGGATGACCTGTACCTGTTAATTTAAAATACGCTGCATCATTACCAAATCGCATAGCCTTCACAGTTACGCGTCCACCATAATTGGTAATAACGATTGGTCTACATGGATCTCCGCGGAAATTTCCAAGGTCGATAAGATTATAGTTACCTGCAGGAATACGTACCGTATCGCCACCTTTCCATCCCTGGTTGCCTGCAGTGTTGGGCATGTACACTTCACCAGGTGAAGTTGTATTTAAAGTAAATACCTGCGGCGCATTCTGGTTACACAATGGGTTGGCAGCATTGACTGTTACGATAACGGAATCAATTCCTGTTGCACCATTATTATCAGTTACAGTAAGTCTGAATTTATATGAACCCTGTGCAAGTCCGCTTACAACAGTAACGGCGGCATTCGGCGTTACGATCAATCCAGCAGCAGGTCCGGAAACTTTTTGCCAGTTATATCCAACAATAAGTCCGTCAGCATCTGTTGAACCTGTACCATTTAATGTAACAGAATTCAAAGGAAGATAAATGAGTTGTGTATTACCTGCTTCAGCAACTGGCGCAACGTTTGAAGTACTTGAAGTTGAGTTAACAGTAACCGTCATTGTATCACGGCCGATTGCACCATTATTGTCTGTTGCACGGATCTCGAATTTGTAAATGCCCTGCACAAGATTGTTCACGTTTGATTGTGCAGCATTTGGTGTCGCGATGGTGAACTGAGTGGGACCAGAAATTTTCGTCCACAAATAACTCGAGATTGTTCCGTCAACATCTGTTGCGGTTGAACGAAGTATTGCTGTATTTGCAGGAAGGGTGATTGTTGTATCCACACCTGCAATCGCAACAGGAGAAATATTTTGCGGACCTGCAGGTTGTGATTGTCTCAGCATCCATGTATAAATACTTTCTCCATTTTCAGTCCATGTTGGATTGTACCATGTATTCCAGCAACAGTGACCACCCACATATTGAGTGTATCGTGCTGATCCTGGAACTGCATTATTCATAATATCACGGATCAGGTCCATCTGCCTATAGTCAAGTGTTCCTTCAAAGCCCCACCACTTTCCTCCATCGTTTGCAAAATTTGCCATGTTTGCCATCGGGTAATCTGGCGGCGGTGCAGACATTGCAACAATGGCTGCAGGTCTTCTTGTGTACGTCATATTCGTACATACATAATTATCCCAGCTCCATCCACCCATTGACAGTCCGGTTACAGCAAGACGATTTGTATCGCAGCGCCAGCGTGCATAGATGGAATCTATTTTTCTGTTGAGCAGGTTCCCCTGTGGCCATCCTGAAATGGGTTGAATGGAAATAACGATTGGTTTTTCCAAAACACCATTCACGGTGAACTGCATGTTGTGTCCCTGGTCTACAAATCGTGAAGGACCATAAACAAGCAATTTGCTTGCATCAGTACCAACTTCACCAAGTCCGGGAACAAATAAAATGACGGGGTATTTCTGTGTTGTAGTGTTGTAATCATCGGGTAAGTGCACGTAAGCATTCCATCCATCGATAGTGGTAAGGAATTGTTGAGCAGAAACCTTGGTTTTCGATAGGATCGTCAGGATTAAAAACACCAACAAATGTGTTACCACTTGTTTGCGGGTTAGGTTCATAGAATGTTCTTTAGATTTTAAGTTCGTCTTTGCGTTTTGAATCAGGTTAGCGGCCTATATAACAATCATTAATTTTTAATACTTTTTAATGGTTAAGATTAATTAGTGTAAACTGTACGAAGGTGTGAATGAAAATCTTATTGATTTTCATTTTCGAGGTTTCTATCTATCACGTTTTCAGAGCGGGTTTCGAAGCCTTGTACGGATTACAAATATTTTTAATTTTTACCGTATCAGTTCAGACTGTTAAATTAGATTGAGCACAACTTTTCCACAAGAGTATTAATGGTGAATTAATGATGGTAAAATACCCCCGTATTACTTCGAGCAAATGTATATGGGATCACCTTTCCAGAAGCCATATCTGAATATTTCATCATCAGAAAATGATTCAGAATAATTTTCTTCACGTACGCTAAAACCCGCTTCCTGTAAGCGTTTGGCGTAGTCGGGTCCATAGAACCTGACGTGTTCTGCAAGGCCAAAAGCGATGGCTCTTTCACGAGGATCGGTAATCGTAAAATCCTCATAAGTAGTTTGTAATGAACGATCGATGGGAACCTGCAGTATTGCCCATCCACCGGGCTTGAGTATGCGAAATAATTCCCGCATTGCTTTTCTGTCGTCTTCAATGTATTGAAATACATGGTTACAAATGATCACATCATAGGTGTTATCACCTAAACCTGTTTCAAGTATGTCCAGATATTTAGTTCCAGCAGGATATGCATTAGGAAATTTATCTACTGGATGATAATCAATGTTCTTCGCGTTTTTGAATCGATTGAAGAACAATCGCTCTGGCGCAATATGCAATAACCTTACCGGTTTTTGATGGAGGTCAGTCTTTTTTTCGAGGAACATCCATAATAATCTGTCACGTTCAAGTGACTGGCAGGAAGGGCACCAGGCATTCATTCTTCTCCGGGGAGATCCAAAGGGTGCAAATTTCTTAAAATGTTTTCCGCAACAAACACACTCCACTCCCTGGCCCTTATATTTTGCACGCAACAGCAAAAGGCGAACCCTGTTCGCTATGGGAAAAACGGGTCCCAGGAATTCTTTGGTTTTCGAACTAAGCATACATTCTTTTAATTGATTGCCGGTTCATTACTTTTTTCAACATCATCATCAGCATTATACCATTGAGTTGTTTGTGCATGGGCACATCAGGCCGTTCAGCATTAAACCTGTGAACCATTTTATTTTTTGATTCAAGCATTTGGTTCTGAATTCCAAAATAGAGATCGATCGCCGGATATTCTTTTTTCATCTGATCAAAAAAATCCTGGCTGATCTCTGCATCTGAATGTGGAAATGAAAATACATTGACATGTGGATGAAAAGTTCGACGAACAAATTCTGCAGAATCGATCGTCTGTTTTTTTTGTGCGTCCAGGTCAAGTAATTTATAATATGGATGATCCCAGCTATGACTGCCAATTGTAAATCCGGATGCAGCAAGTTCTGAAACCTGTTGCATGGTCATATATGGTTTTTGCTTATTGAGGTATTCTTCAAATGAGATGTCAAGCTTTTTTGCAAGAATATCGAGTAAATGTTTTTCTAGCTGAGTTACAGTAAGTAATTTTTGAACTGCTGCATACAAATTATCGGAACGCAGTTCCGGTATTTCATTTACTTTTTCAAGTACAGGGCTGTCTTTTTTAGCCAACAACGCATCAATAATTAAACTGATCTTATTCCTGTAAAAAAGTTCTTTGTTGTCAAGAAATGCAGGATTGATAAAAAATACGGCAGGTACTCCTTTTCGTTTCAAAATGGGTGCAATAACATCATACACTTCCCGAAAGCCATCATCAAAAGAGAAAAGAAATCCTCCCGAACTGATCTTTTTTCCATAATGAAAATGATCAACAACCTGTTCAACTGAAACCGGCTTTAAGTGATACAATAAATGATCGAGATCGGTTGTAAACTGGCGAACATTTTTATACGGGTAAATATGAATGATGTGCTTGAGGTGGTCATCAGACACTACATGATGATAGGGCAGCAGCGGTTGTGAACCGGATAATTTCCTGACAAGCTTTGTGGGAAGAATTGAGCAGGCGTTGTAATAAATGTTTTTAAGCTGTTTCATTTTTCAACAGGTCCTCAATATACATGACCTGGCCGTGCTCTGTTTTCAAAAACTGCCTGCCTGCTTTTTTTACTTTGAATAATGCACTTACCTGTCGTAAAACCATAACAGGTATATGAAGAAGCGCCTGGCTCATTCCTTTTTGCCTGCTTTGTGTAATTACAATGAGTATAAATGAAATAATGAATAAGATTAAAATACATATCCATGCTATGGCAAATGTTGGTGCAATGAAAATATCTGTAACCAGAAAAATCAGCGCCAATGCCACAGTTATGAACAGCGGTGGTCGTAAAACTATAAACCCGAATTGCACAAGATTAAAATTCAACCTTCGAAAACCATTGATGAAAAGTTTCCAGTTGATGAGGAAATATTTAAAATAGGTGAATATCCACCGCGTACGTTGTTTTTCCAGTGTATGTCCGTCATCTACTTTTTCATCATACACAATGGCGTCTTCTGCAAAGGCCAGTCTTGGAACAGCCTGCATGATATCTGCCTGCAACTTTTTATCAAATCCACCCA
>CAZCKF010000150.1:0-7392 GCA_964499155.1 uncultured Chitinophagaceae bacterium | reverse complement strand
GATTCATCCTCACACTGATATTCATCCAAATGCCAAACTGGCGACCAATGTCAAGATTGATCCTTTCACAGTGATCCATCAGGACGTTGAAATTGGAGATGGTACCTGGATCGGTTCCAATGTGACCATCATGGAGGGAGCAAGAATCGGTAAAAACTGCAAGATTTTCCCCGGGACCGTGATTGCCGCAATCCCACAGGATTTAAAATTTGGAGGAGAATATTCAACCGTTGAAATCGGGGACAATACAACAATTCGTGAATTTGTTACGATTAATCGTGGTACCAAAGAAAAAGATAAGACAGTCGTTGGAAGCAATTGTCTGATCATGGCCTATTGCCACCTTGCGCATGACTGCTGCGTGGGTGATCATTGTATCATGAGCAACAATACACAGGTTGCGGGTCATGTTTCGATTGGTGACTGGGCAATTCTTGGTGGAATGTGCGCACTGCATCAGTTTGTAAAAATCGGCCAGCATGCATTTGTAAGCGGAGGTTCGTTGGTTGGCAAAGATGTTCCTCCTTATATAAAAGCCGCGCGTAATCCTCTGTCATATGCAGGTGTAAATTCTATCGGATTAAAAAGAAGAGGATTTACTGTTGACAAAATCAACCACATCCTTGAAATCTATCGAACGATTTATACCCGCGGCATGAATACAACGCAGGCCGTAGAATTTCTCGAGGAGGAATTCGAAGCAACCGACGAGCGTGATGAGATCGTTCTTTTCATTCGTGGTTCGCAACGCGGAATTATCAAACGTTTTTCAAAAAACAGTGTTGATGAAGGTATCGTTGACTGATGCCGGCAAGCGCTTCAACCGTGACTGGATCTTTCGTCATTTCAATTATCAGTTTCAATCAGGGCAATCTTACGCAATTACAGGACCTAATGGCTCAGGTAAATCAACCTTACTGCAGGTAATCGGTGGCAGCATGCAACCCAGTGAAGGAAAAGTTGTTTATGAAAATGATGCAATAAAGATTGCCGATGAGAAAATGTTCAGTAACGTTTCGATCTGTGCACCCTACCTCGATCTCATCGAAGAAATGACGTTGATTGAATTTTTCAATTTCCATTCTCATTTCAAACCCTGGATTGCAACCAATACCACAGAAAAAATAATTAACCAGCTTGAACTTTCCGGTGCAAAAAACAAACAGCTCCGCCATTTTTCTTCAGGCATGAAACAACGCGTAAAGCTCGCCCAGGCTGTTTTTTCAGACACCTCCATTCTAATGCTCGACGAACCCTGCACCAATCTCGATTCGAATGGCATTGCACTCTATCATCATTTAATACACGACTACACAAAAAATCGAATCGTTATCGTGAGTAGCAATGATGAGGTGGAATATAGTTTTTGTGGAGAGAGGATTGAGATGAGGAATCTGGCACTTTACTCATAAACCATTAGTTAATTATTCCCGTCGGTATTTTATCCAAATTTGGACGTTAAAAAACATAATTCTTTGTGTGAAAACATCATTGTGTTCAACATATTGAAAGGTATGTTTGAAGATGCCTAATACATACACACAATTATATGTTCAAATGGTTTTTGCCGTAAAAGGAAGAGAAGCTTTGGTGATTCCGGAAATCCGGGAAGAAATTCAAAAATATATTTCCGGCATTGTAAGAAAAAGGCAACACAAAATATTATCAATTCATTGCATGCCTGATCATTCGCATTTGTTTATTGGTTTGAATCCTGATCAATCTATTTCGGATTTAATGAAAGACGTTAAGGGAAATTCAAGCTATTTCATTAACCAAAAGAAGTTTTTGCATTCTCATTTTCAATGGCAACAAGGTTACGGGGCATTCAGTTACTCAAGAGAATCTGTTGACCGCATTGTACGTTATATAAACAATCAACCCGAACATCACAAAAAAATAAGTTTCAAATCTGAATATTTTGACCTGCTCAAAGAATTTGAAATAGACTACAATGAGAAATATTGTTTTGAATTTTATGATGATTGACAGCAGGCATCTACGAAGCCTGCGTATCTGGTGGTTGACCTATCTACAAACAGATGACCGCTACGCGGTCTTGACTTAAACTAAATGGCTGCAATAGTTCAACAAAGATTCACTTGTTTATCATACACAAACATACCGAGTCTTCTGACAACCATAAACCTATTTACCACTATCTTGAAATTCTAATTTGGAGTTTTATTCAGAAGTTTTTTCTTCCGACCATTGTGATTATTCTTTTCCCTATCTATAAAGGGTGGTTTTTTC
The DNA here is from genome assembly GCA_964499155.1 of uncultured Chitinophagaceae bacterium. Taxonomy (GTDB): domain Bacteria; phylum Bacteroidota; class Bacteroidia; order Chitinophagales; family Chitinophagaceae; genus CAZCKF01. Next base: position 5,139 of record CAZCKF010000150.1, on the reverse strand, counting down.
GTAAGAGAACTAAAGAACTACTTTAATGTTGTTCAAGTAGCAAAATTCTTTGCTCTACATATTTCATTTCTTAAATCAGACCGCGTAGCGGTCATCTGTTTGTAGCAGCGTGTATATAAAATAATTTAGGCGCCGTAGGTGCCTGCTGTGTTTTAATCGAATATTACAATAAATGAAATTGACACAATATGTCTCTACGATGTATAATTATGTGTTGCAACAAAATAAAAAATTGCCGCCCCGGAGGGGCCGGCCATTTATAATATACCACTACAATCAGATCGTTGATTTGTTTTTCGTATTTCCCAAAAACCTAATGACAAACTCCTCACCGCTGGCTCGCGATCAGCAAATTCAGATCTGTGTATTTTAAATCAAATCGCTGGCTGAGGTGGAAATTGGTGAGGGCGCCCTTGAATAAATAAATGCCGCTGCGGAGATGAACCTGGTGCCATACGAGATTTTCGAAACCTCCTTCGTCGCCTGCTTCGAGAAGAAGCGGCATCAACACATTGCTGATGGCCTGGGATGCCGTGCGCGCAAACCCTGATGGAATGTTGGGAACACAATAATGGTTCACACCATATTTTACGAAAATGGGATGTTCGTGTGTGGTGATCTCGGCGGTCTCGAAACATCCACCGCGATCAATGCTCACATCAATGATGATACTGCCAGTTCGCATGTTGCTGACCATTTCTTCGGTTACAACAATCGGTGTTCTGCCTCCTTCGGATCCGAGAGCTCCAACGGCCACTTCACATGTTTTTAATTGCTTGGCGAGCATGCGTGGTTCGAGTACTGATGTCCAAAGCCTGTGACCAATATTATTTTGTAGTCGCTTGAGACGATAAACGCTGTTATCAAACACTTTTACGGATGCACCCAGTGCTATGGCAGCACGAGCCGCATATTCACCCACGATGCCCGCTCCAATGATGATTACTTTTGCTGGTGCAATGCCCGAAATTCCGCCGAGTAGCACACCCTTCCCGTGATTGGCTGAACTCAGGTATTGTGCGGCGATCAGCATTACTGCACTTCCTGCAATTTCACTCATGCTGCGAACGATTGGATAAGTACCGCTGTCGTCCTTCAGGTTTTCAAAAGAAATTCCTGTGATGCGCTTATCCATCATCGCTTTCAGCAATTCTGATTTCAGCACACTCAGGTGAATGGGAGAAATAATTACCTGGTTCAATTGCAGCAGAGGTAGATCTTCATCGATAACTGGTGCACTTTTTACGAGTATGGGAGCTTTGTAAACTTCTGCCCTGTCATACACAATTCTTGCACCTGCTTCTGTATAATCGCGGTCGCCATAATGCGCGGCTTCTCCTGCATTGTGTTCAATCACAACATTGTGACCATTGCTAACCAACACACTCACAGCATCGGGAGTAAGTGCTATACGATTTTCCTGAAATGCTACTTCTTTTGGGATTCCAATGTGCAGCAACGAACCCTTGGGTTTGATATCCAGTGTTTCCTCGAGCGTTTCGTAACTAAATGACGTGCTGATGCGGGGTTTCGATGGGTTCATGAAATCGTTGCGGCCGTGAGGCAGTTGGTTGTTTCAAAAGTAGCTAATTAAACGCTAAACTGAGCCGCCTGCGTTGTTCTCCGATGACCTCAAGTCGAACATTTACTGATTCATCGGGGAAAATATCGGGAGTTCTGGAGGGCCATTCAACAAAACAAACGCTTCCTGAATAAATACAATCCTCAACACCAGCATCAAATGCTTCCTGCCTGTTTTTAACTCGGTAGAGATCGATGTGGAAGATTTTTTCTCCTTTTCTGGTGTTGTATTCATTAATAATAGAAAATGTGGGACTGGATGAGTTATCTGTGATCTTCAACTGCCTGCATACTTCCTGAATAAACGTTGTTTTTCCTGCGCCCATTTCACCTTCAAATAAAAAAACCGTTTTCCCAGTCATCTGCAGAAGGAACCATTCTGCTGCCTTATTTATTTCATCTAGGTCGTACTCCATCTGCATCTCTCAAAATTAACCGGGTTTGCAACAATGTGTAAAACATATTCACTGAGTTTGCAACGTCGTATAAAAGATCGATCATTGTTTAACCATTCATTGCAGCGACCGGGTGTAATTTTGTGAATAATGGAAACTGTCAAATTACAGGTCGAAGGAATGGATTGTTCAAATTGCGCATTAACGATTCACCGCTATCTGGAAAAAAACGGGATGAAAAATGTGCGTGTCAACCCGGTGAGCGGCGAGGTGGTTTTTTCTGCAGATGAAGATTTCAAAAAAGAAAATGTTGCAAAAGGAATTGAACAACTCGGTTATGCAGTTGTGGACGGAGTTGAAGAAAAAAAATCAGGTGGTTTTTTAAAAACTCATTTACAGAGGTTTTGGTTTTGTCTTCCATTTACGGCGGTCCTGATGCTGCACATGATCCCTGGTCTTCACAATAATTCTTCATGGCAATGGCTGTTTAATCCATATGTGCAATTGGGCCTGACACTTCCTGTTTATATAGTGGGGATGAATTTCTTTGGAAAAAGTGCGTATAAAAGTCTGCGCAATGGCATGCCCAACATGAATGTGCTTATTGCACTTGGCGCTACTGCAGCTTTTGTGTATAGTGTTTCGGGGATGATCATTGGTCAAAGTCATGAATATTTATTTTTCGAAACCGCAGCTACCATTATTACCCTCGTATTTCTTGGGAATTACATGGAAGATGCTTCGATATCATCTACGCAGCGTGAATTGAAAAAACTTGCGAAGACACAAAAGGTCATGGCGAACATGATCGTTTTTGATGATGAACACAAAGAAATTATTCTTCCCATTGAAAATTCTCAATTAAAGGTTGGTGATCTCATTTTGATTAAATCCGGGGAGCAGGTCCCGATAGACAGCAAAATATTATGGGGCGATGCAGAAATTAATGAAGCCATCATTACGGGTGAAAGTCTCCCGGTTCATAAAGGAATTAAAGAACAACTTGTTGGCGGTAGTATCATGCTAAATGGAACAGTGAAAGCACAGGTTACTGCAACCGGTGATGATACCGTGCTTGCAAATATTCTATTTCTCGTTAAACAGGCGCAGGGAGAAAAACCAAAAATGCAACAGGCGGCTGACAGGATCAGTGCGATTTTCGTTCCGGTGGTAATTGGAATTGCAATCATTACCCTCGTGGTCAACTGGATGATACTCGGTGAATTCACTCCTTCACTTATGAGAAGTATTGCAGTGCTTGTAATTGCCTGTCCATGTGCAATGGGTCTTGCAACACCTGCTGCCATTGCTGTGGGTCTCGGTCGTGGAGCACGTTCAGGAATTTTGTTCCGTGATGCTAACAGCCTTGAATTGTTCCGAAATATTAAACAAGTAGTTTTTGATAAAACCGGGACTCTTACGAGTGGTGAATTCAACATTTCAAAATTTGAAACAGTTGATATAACTACAAATGAATTCCGTGATATCGTTTATTCCCTGGAAAAGTTTTCAAACCACCCACTTGCAAAAACACTGACAAGAGAATGGAAAACCAAGTCTGAAATCCGCTGGAAAAAAATTGAAGAAGTCAAAGGCATAGGCATGAAAGGCACAGATGGAAACGGTAATGTGTTCTTTGCAGGAAGTTATAAAATTCAAAATAACGCGAAAGGTGAACATAATATTTATGTAACGCGTAATGATAAATTGATTGGCTGGATTGACCTGGCAGACCAGTTGCGTCCGGAAGCACAAGAGGTGATTAATTATTTCAAAAAAAGAAATATCAAAACAATCCTTTTAAGCGGTGACAGGTATGAAAAATGTAAAATTGTTGCTGACAGGTTAGGTATTGATGAAATTATTGCTGAACAAACACCGCAACAGAAACTTGAAAAAATTGAGCAACTAAGTAAAGACACACCTACAGTAATGGTTGGCGATGGCATCAATGATGCACCTGCACTCGCCAAAGCAACTGTCGGCATTTCAATGAGCGATGCTTCGCAAGTGGCACTACAAAGTGCGCAGGTTGTATTAATGAACAAGGGACTCGAAAAACTTCCAACAGCAATCGGCCTGGGAAAACATACTTATCTCACCATCAAACAAAATCTGTTTTGGGCATTTGCATACAACATTGTTGCCATCCCTGTTGCAGCACTCGGCTTCCTTACACCAACATTCGGCGCATTGGTGATGGGGTTGAGCGATGTGGTGTTGGCGGTGAATAGTGGGAGGTTGTTTGTGAAGAGAGTGATTTAATGACGCTAGTTAGTCACTGTTAATGGTGTCAATGGTGAAAAGTGAAAGGTCAAATCTCCACTAAACGACATCTCACTATATTTTATTCTCTTGGTAAAAAAACGGAATTATTCTGGTGTTTTTCTCCAATTAGCTTAATTGACTTTTTATTTATTTGTATGTGTTTTTGATGTTAAATCATAAGAATTTGCGAGTCTATGAAGTTGCTCGATTACTTGTAAAAGAATCCTATAAAATAGCTAAACGGTTGCCGCCCGAAGAAAAATATAATTTGATTCCACAACTTACCAGAGCTTCAATTTCTATCAAACTAAATATTGCAGAAGGTGCTTCGCGGAAATCTTTAAATGAGAGAAAACGGTATTTTGAAATAGCCCGAGGTTCTGTTGTTGAAATTGATTCGATTGCTGAAACGATAATCGATTTGGAATATTTAAATTTGAAAGAACTGTCACTAATGGGAGAACATTTAAACAAGTTGTTTAGTATGCTTTCAAAAATGATGTAATATTCTTAGCTCAAACCATTGCCATAACAGTAAAGATGTTTCGAATTAAAGTTCACTTTTCACATTTCACATTTCACTAAGCAAGTAATTTGTCTTCATGCCTCAATCCCCCCAACAAATTCTCTCACAATATTGGAAATACCCGAGCTTCCGCCCATTACAACTCGACATCATCAACTCCATTCTCTCCAATAATGACACCCTCGCCCTTCTTCCCACTGGTGGTGGTAAATCTATTTGCTTCCAGGTGCCTGCGATGGTGATGGATGGATTGTGCCTGGTTGTTTCTCCATTGATTGCATTAATGAAAGACCAGGTTGAGGGTTTGAGGAAAAAAGGAATTACAGCATACTCCGTTTATTCTGGAATGCCGAGAAAAGAAGTGATCAA
>CAZCKF010000149.1:0-7395 GCA_964499155.1 uncultured Chitinophagaceae bacterium | reverse complement strand
TCGCAGATCCCCCTCCATTAAACTGATTTGTTATAGTACTGATGAAAGTTTCACTGTAGGCGCTACTTGCACCTCCATTGGATCTCATTCCTGCTGATCCCCCACTTCCGAAATTAATAGAGTAGTGATATGCATTATTTCCATTGTAAGTACTCACATTACTGTGATTTATATTTGGTTTGCCAGATTCTCCATTCACCACATAAAATTGATTTGTAGTAAAACCACTGAAAGAAGCTGTCCCTCCACCAATGCCGGTACTGGTCATGCTTGCACTTGTACCGCTGGATAATTCCAGGGAATATGCGTTGAAATTAAAAGTCATATTTCCAGGCTGAATTGCATTTCCTGATCCCAGTGGGATGTTGAAATTGAGAACATTTCCAGGCGAAACAGGTAGATAAAAGGTTCCATAAGCTCCACCCCCTCCGCCACCGCCATTTGAAAACTTTATGGGAGAATTGCTGAGCGTATGTGTGTAGCCTGCGCCTCCTGCACTCCACATCTCCACTCGAACCACAGAAACCCCTGCTGGTACTGTGAAAATCTGAGCACCTGGAGCTTTTATCACGTGCATTCGAGTGAAAGCATTCATCATTTCAGACCATGTGTTATTCCTGTAAATCCAGTTACTGTTTGTTGTGATATCAAAAACCATCAAACCGTTGGCAGGTGAAGAGATCGCCTGTCTTTGCGCTGTTGTCATTCGAGGAATGAGTAACCCACGGGAAGTACTACTAATATCAAGTTGTGCTGAAGGATCAGGATTTGCTCCATTGTTGTTGATTGATACGCTTTGCGCAAGACAAATTGCTGAAAACAGAACCATGGCACACATACAGAAAATAAATTTTCTCATCACAATTCACTTTTAATAAAAATAATGAAGAATAAAAACGAAGAAACGCGAGCTTAAAAAAATTGATTGAAAGAATGTTTTGAAAGCTTATGCAACCTTCCACATCCAATCGTACTTATCATCTCTCCTTCCTTCACGGATATCGGTCAGCCATTTTTTAACTGTTGGTGCCGTTTTCCATTTGTCCACGTCAAATTCCATTACGAAATCTTTGTAGCGGAGTTCTTTAATGAGTGAGATAGTTGCGGCAGTTCCTGTTCCAAAAACTTCATACAGGATGCCTGCTTTATAAGCATCGATTATATCATCTATACTCAGTGGTCTTTCTTCCACTTTGAAACCCATTTCCTTCAGTAACATAATTGCACTGCTTCGTGTAACACCATCGAGTATTGTACCTGCATCAAGATCTGGAGTAATGGCAGTATCGCCAATAATAAAGAATACGTTCATCGTTCCAATTTCCTGAACATATTTGTGTTCATAAGCATCGGTCCACAACACCTGGTCATATCCTTTTTTCTTGGCCTGTGCAGTTGCATACATAGCAGCCCCATAATTTCCTGCTGCTTTTGCAAATCCAACTCCACCGGGTACTGCTCGAACAAATTTTTCTTCAACATAAATGCGCATTGGCGCATTGTAATATGGACCTGTTGGACTCAAAATGATCATGAATTTATAGCACTCTGAAGGCCGTACACCAATTACATCATCAGAAGAAAACATAAAAGGCCTGATATAAAGTGAATGATCGCCTTTGGCAGGGATCCAGTTTTTGTCCAGCGCGATCAATTGCTTCATGCCCTGCATGAAAATGTCTTCAGAAATAGCCGGCATCTGCATCCTTTCCGCAGACTGGTTCAATCTTTTGAAATTGTCGAATGGACGGAATATATAAGCATTACCACTATCATCTCGGTATGCTTTTATTCCTTCGAAAATAGCCTGTCCATAATGCAATGCAGCACAGGAAGGATTCAGTAACAATGGCTGATAGGGTTTAATCTCAACATTCTTCCATTCACCGTTTTCGTAGTCAGCTTCCAGCATATGATCTGTGAAATACCTTCCAAATGGAAGATTTTCAAGATCAAGCTCCTGGAGCTTGCTTCGCTCAGCTCTCGTTACCGAAATATCCATAGCTGCAATCATAATCGTTTATTTTTACCGGACAAAGAAACAGAAAAAAGCTAACAATCGTTCACAACCTTATTCCACTGCATGTCAATTAACTCGCTCGAATTACCGGTCACTTTGGTGGCAGAAATGTATAAAAATCACCTGGTTGAAATTCATGAGGAAGCAGTTTCAAAAGAACAAAAAACCGTACCACGCAAACTGAAAATTCTTGGCGAGAACAAAAGCCATATTCTGTTTGTTGTTCAACATGCATCGCTTGCTTTTGTGAATGATGAAGAGTTGGCCATGCTCACCCGGATGTTGAATGCATGTAAGCTTAGTCTTGCCGACGTTGCAATCGTAAATATTGGATCAGGTCAAACAGACTATAAGGAAATGATAACAACATTAAAAAGCAGGATCATTTTTCTTTTTGGAGTTGAACCACCTGCTTTCGGTTTACCGATTAATTTTCCCATGTATCAGGTGCAAAAATTCAATAATGTTTCATTCATCCATGCACCAGCATTAAGTGAATTATTAAACAATGAATTGGAAAAAAGCAAATTGTGGTTGACCGTTAAATCAATCTTCTCTATCTGATGAAGATCATTTTTGCTTCCAATAACGAAAACAAGGCTGCAGAAATCAGGGCATTATTACCCAGGCATTTTCAGGTTCTGACCATGAAAGATGCCGGGATGGACATCGAAATAGAAGAACCGCACGATACATTGGAAGAGAATGCACTTGAAAAAGCGAGAATACTTTTCGGCCTTTTAAAAGAGAATTGCTTTGCAGATGACAGTGGACTTGAAGTAGCTGCACTTGGAGGTGAACCTGGTGTAAAAAGTGCCCGTTATGCTGGAGAAGAAAGGTCTCATGATCTGAATATGAAGAAATTACTATCTAAAATGAAAGGATTTTCAGATAGAAGTGCCAGATTCAGAAGCGTAATTGCATTGATCGTTGATGGCAAAGAATTTTTATTTGAAGGCATATGTGATGGCTATATTACAACAGAAAGAAAAGGGACAGAGGGGTTTGGTTACGACCCCATATTTGTTCCAGAAGGCAGCAATCTGACATTCGGAGAGATGAATATGGATGAAAAGAACCAGTTCAATCACAGGGCCAAAGCGGTGGCCAAACTGGTCGTATTTTTGAATAAACTATCTAATAATCAATAAATTTTGGAGAAAGGACGCAACCAAATAATTGATGACACCGACTTAATTCATGGATGCATCAGCAATGACAGGCGGATGCAGGAGGAATTATACCGGAGGTTTGCGCCCAGGATGTATGCAGTTTGCCTGCGATACGCCGGAAATGTTGAAGAGGCGGAAGACATCCTCCAGGAAGGATTTATAAAAGTGTTCAGGAAACTGTCCAGTTTTCGGCACGAAGGGTCCTTTGAGGGCTGGATGCGCCGCATTTTTGTAAACACTTCAATTGAGCACTTCAGGCGTAAGACCTACCTGCAGCCAATTACTGAACAGGAAGAAAAAACCGTTGAAGGAAAATTTGTTTCTGTTCTCGACAACCTTGCTGAAAAAGATATCATCCAGTTAGTACAACAATTATCACCAGGTTACCGGACTGTGTTTAACATGTATGTGGTGGAAGGTTACACGCACAAGGAAATCGGTGAATTGCTTGGAATCAGTGAGGGAACAAGTAAATCCCAACTTTCCAGGGCCAAAGTGATATTACAGGAAATGGTGAAGAAATACATTGACGATAAAGCCAAACTAAAAGTGAAGTGAACCGCGATTTCACAATACGACTTTATGAATTTGAAATGACACCTCCTCCGGGAGCCTGGTCCAAAATTGAATCAGTGCTTGATGAAGATGGTGACAGCTTTTTGATAGGAGAAAAACTTTCAAATATTGAATTGACTCCGCCTGCTGCGGTGTGGCCTGCGATTGCATCGGCACTCGATAGTGATCAGCCGGTAAAAGAAACACCTGTCAGAAAACTTCAACCGTATTACCGTTACGCCGCTGCGGCAGCTATTCTTTTTGCAGTCATTTTTACTGCAACATTACTTTTCAATAATAAACAGGCAGTTGCAGATTCTGCTCAAACGAATCCAGTTGAACCATCAACGCCTGGAAAAAACCTGGTTGATCCAACAGTAACAGAACAACAAACAGATATCACCAGTAAACCAGTTGAAGAAGAAAACCTTGATATTGACAAAAGAGTTTATGCTTCTGCCAGTTCTGACAGAAAGTACATTGCACAAAGAAATGCAGCCGCAAATGGAGGTGTTTCTTTTGCATCCTATTCACCTGCAGAAATTGAAACCAATTTTGACCTGCAGCATTTTGAAGAAATTGCTTCGAATGTGGCGATAAACACTTCTTCGGTTGATCCTGAGAAAGCAAAAAGGGTGAATACCTATGCTTATGCGGTTCGTCCCGACGGACAGGTAGTTCGCATTTCCCGTAAACTCGCAGACATGTTGGGATGTATTTATTCTGCAGATTGCTCGCAACAAGTAGCACACTGGCACAATAAAATGGCAAAGGCCAATCACTCTCCGTCCCAGGAGAATTTCATGGATATATTGACATTGATCAAATCCTTGCAGGAAAACTAGCCCCCTTTCCCCTGCACCATACATTTGTTAAAACATTTTGATGGGCAAGCTTAAACTTGAACTCCCGGAAAAATACATTTTCACTGCACAGATACCGGTACGCATTACTGATCTGAATTATGGAGGTCATGTGGGAAATGATGCTGTACTGTCCATCATTCACGAAGCCCGAATTCAGTTTCTCTGGCAATTTGGTTTTACTGAAATTGATTGCGGCGGTGTGAGCCTGATCATGAGCGATGTGGCGATCGAATTCAAAGCTGAATTGTTTTATGGCGATGTGATCACGATATCCATCGCAACCGGATATGTCTCACGCATTGCATTTGACATGTTTTATAAACTGGAAAAAAAGAAAGACGATAAAACAATTGTTGTGGCACTGGCAAAATCAGGCATGGTGTGCTATGATTATTCTTCGAAAAAAGTTGCCCGGATCTCGGAGAACCTCAGAGAAAAATTATTTGCATCACTTTAATTCGCTGTTCCAGATCTTCCAGCTCTCCTCTGCCTGAATGCGCAGCATTTCAAATCCATTCATGGTTGCTGCTCCCTTTTCATTTCCTTTTTTTAGAAAAAGCGTTTCATCAGGATTATAAACAAGATCGAAAAGTAAGTGTTCCGGTGTAATGAATTGATAGGGTATATCCGGACATGACACCACATCCGGAAACATTCCAAGAGGTGTGGTATTAATTATGATTGGATGTGTCGCAATGATCTTTTCGTTTACAGCAGCATAAGGAATGGAATGTACTGTTGGATGCGTTGAAACGCATGTACACGGGATATGCATTTCTTTCAATGCATAGGTAACTGCTGCTGCAGCCCCACCTGTGCCAAGTACCAATGCCCTTGTATGATGTTGTTTCAGATTCTTTTGTAATGATTCCCTGAAACCAATGACATCAGTGTTATAACCTGTAAGCTTATTGTTTATTACAGTCACACAATTACATGCGCCAATGGTGCGCACCACATCTGTTGCTTCATTCAGATAGTAGATCACGGATTTCTTAAATGGAATCGTAATGTTCAATCCTGCAAGTGCCGGATATTGCTGTAATAAACCTGGCAACATTCGAATCGCCCTGATGGGGAAATTTTCATACCTGCAATCATTGCGGTTTTCTTCTTCAAATTTTCTACTAAAGAAATTTTTTGAAAAAGAATGAGTTAATGGATATCCAATGAGTCCAAACAAACGCATCAGGCGTCCGCTTTATTGAGGTAAAGATGAAATGTATCACCGCGTAAACCAATGCGCATTGCTTCAAGCGGGAGCATTTCTGTTGGAGCAATGTTTCCAAGATTCACATTGCATCCAAGTAATTCAATGAAATAAAGTTGCTGGGCTTTCTGCGGTGCTTCCCAAATGATCTTTTCTCCAGGAATCTGGGTAAGTATTTCCTGTACAAGACCTTCACGAACTTCACCGCTACCACGGTAGATTCCAACATTACCGGCTTCTCTTGCTTCTGCAATCACATACGTTGCACCTGCATTCAATTCCGCACGCATCAGTTCAATCCATTTGTATGGAGGTATGATGTGTGCAGCATCCTTGCTTCCCACTTCACTCAGTACAGTACCATGTTTTGTAAGCTTTTCAATGTAACCGCACTTTTCAGCATGGGGAATGGTAATCGATCCGTCACTGACTTCCATGTATGAAATGCCATAGTTTTTACAAACAGCTATGTAATCTTCAAACTGGTTTCGTATCAGGAATGCTTCAAATAATGTTCCGCCGAAATAAACAGGAACATCGTATGAACGATATACTTTTAATTTTTCTTCGAGATTGGGTGTTACAAATGAAGTTCCAAATCCGAGTTTCACGATATCAACATGCGGATGCGATACACTCATGAAATTCTCGGCCTCATTTACACTAAGGCCCTTATCCATTACCATGGTAAGTCCGGCTACACGCGATTTCTGATTTCTTTCTGGGATTTGAGTGAGATTAAAATTCATTCATTGTGATTTGGTAAACTAAAAATTGCAAGCAAATCGCCGAGAGTAATTCAAGAGCCGCAAAAATAGGGAAAGACCGTATAGTGTAGCTGAGAAGGGTTTAGATAGACTTATTCCTTTTATATTTCGCAATTACATCCACAACCTGCTGGTTGCGCAAAATGCCAGGATTCAGTTCAACAAATTTTTTAAGCAACCGCGGTGCTTTATCCATGGCCTGGTTAAGCCACAACAATGCCTCCTTCGATTTGCCCATTCCAAAAAGGATGGCGCTTTTATAAAACAAAAACAGTGGCTTTTCCTGGGTAATCTTTAAAGCAGCATGAATTTGCTCCAATGCTTCATCAAAAAATTCTGCTTTATATAGACAACGAATCAAAGCTTCCCAACCAGAAATATTTCTTGGCCGGATTCGAACCACATTTGAAAAATACTGGATCGCATCTTTCAATTGATTGAGCTGGATCTTGCATTCACCCATTAGAAGGTTATACTCTGGCTGCATTTTGTGAATGCGTAATGCAGTTTCCAATTGCTTCACTGCACTCTCCCACTGCTGTTCATTAAAATATGTACACGCGATCTTGTAAAACAGTTTACTGTCCTCGGGACTTAAATGCGTTGCTTTACGGTAATGAAATCTTGCCTGAGCATAATTGCGTATCCTGTCATAACAATGACCAATGGCTTCATAGATCACATCTTCAGGTTTGGAAAGTTCAAGCACTTTCTCAAGCACTTCAATTGCTTCTTTGTACTTCCGTAACCTGATGTATGCATCACCCATATTGCGATAGGCATAATCAAATTTTTCGTCAATGGT
>CAZCKF010000148.1:5997-7417 GCA_964499155.1 uncultured Chitinophagaceae bacterium | reverse complement strand
ATACTTTTAAATAAACTTTTCGGATGAACGGAATACAGGTTTTGCTCATTACTGGAGTAGTGTTTATTTTTCTCTACTATACATTCCGGCTTCGCAATGCATTGTTCGATATGCTCGTTCTTGCTGTCTTTGCAGGCATCGGTATTTATTTTATCCTTTTTCCCGAATCAACAAACAAACTCGCAAATAAACTTGGTGTTGGCCGTGGTGCAGACATGCTTTTCTATATCTGCATCTTGTTTTTTCTTTTCGTGATTCTGAAATTATTCGCGCGAATACGCAGGCTCGAAAGTACACTCACAGATTTGGTTCGTGACCAGGCAAAAAAAGAAGCACATTTACCCACTAATAATTCAACAGAACATTAATTGCTATTTGATGTGAATTAGCGGCCATTAGCGTCGGTTAATTCCGGCCAGCAGGATTTTTCCAACCCTTTGCTAATCTTTCAATCGATCCCTTTAATCTTTCATTTCGCGTTTCTTCTCTCTTCGCAGTTACAATCCATTCCAGGTATTCTTTTTTATTGGTAAATGAAAGGCTTTCAAACGCAGCTTTCTCTTTTTTGTTTTTGTTCAATATTTTTTCAAAATCTTCAGGAAGCTTCACGGTTTTTTTCACTGGATCAACCCAATCGAAAATTGGCCGCTCCTTTGGTTTTGCCTCCTTCTTTTTATCTGATTCAGTTTTTAATCGCATTGCAAATGCTGACCAGGTCTCATCAAATGCAATTAAACTTATCCAGTGTAATTCTTTATGATCCAGCAATGAATCCCAGCCTTTATCACGTGTGAGGTCAGTCTGTATTTTGGAAGTTCCCTTTGGATAATAGATCCAGCAAACCACACCAGGCTTCAGTAAACCAATAATCTTTTCAACCTCTTTTTCCAGTTGCGCTTTGTTTGTAACAAACCAATGTATCTGGGAATAATTTTTTTCCTTGTCAGATATCGCGACTCCAGGTGGTGGTGCAAGCGTTTTTTTAAAATCATCGGGGGCATGGATGGTCAAAATTTTTTCATCCGGCCCGATACGCATTTTACGCGCTACGTCATTTGCCATTGTTATAGTTTAAATCATCAGCACCGTCCATTTTGGGGACGGTGCTGGGAAAATCATACATTAAACAATTTACAAATCATATATCAACTGAGCTTGTTTTCAACATTTTCCCTATTCGTTTTCCGAAGGGGAGGAGTAGGAATACAAATCCTATAAATTTTACCCTTCCCCATCCGTTTTATCAAGCGACAATTTAAACACCTTTGTAGATTCATTTACTTCCACTTCCACCTGGTCTTCCACGTTTACAACCGTATTCTCCCGGACAACTGCAAGTTTCCCCTTGAGTAAATATTTTCCAAACGGAACCTTAACAGCAGTGAATTTGCCACCCTGGTCTTCGTCCGGGCTGTTGAAC
>CAZCKF010000148.1:0-5987 GCA_964499155.1 uncultured Chitinophagaceae bacterium | reverse complement strand
TCTCCACCTTCAACAGGCTCCAGGTAAATTTCTGCAGCGTTGAATCCTCCTTCCAGTATATCAACACCCTCTTCTGTTTCTGCAAGTGTTGGTGCCAGGTCAACTTCTGTTGCAACAACAGCAGTTTTGTTTACTTCCGATCTTGAAGAAGTTTGAACTGCATCTCCGACAGGAAGTATGAGCTTTTTCAAATTGTCAAGAAATACCATCACGCGCCCGGAAAAGAATCCTGCAATGAATGAGAAAAGCAGAACTCCCTTCGCAGCACTGATATCGATCATCTTACTGTCGGTGCTGAAATAATTATATCCAAGAACAAGAATCAAAGTGCAAATAGGCGCATACAACATTTTCGCAACGTGATCGGGAATTTCTGCAGGATCAAAATCACGATTGCCCGAGGAAAATGATTTCATTCCATCACGATTTGCGAGGCTTACATAATAAATGAGGCTTGCGAGTACGCCAATTAGCGTCCAGAATAATACTTCGAGGTAGGTACCAGGACCTTTCAGCCAGAAATAACTGTTAACATAAAATTGTTTGTCGCTCAGGTAATTCACCACATCGCGCGAATTGAGCTGCACCAAAAACTGGTTCAATTGAAGTATCTGTTTATCATCCAGCGAATCATATTCATTTTGCAGGTAACTGATGATCTGCTTATTTCTTTCAACACGATTTTCGCGAACGGCTTCCCTGCTGCCAGGATCGATTAAATGCAGTGCGGTTAAATGAGAATCCGGATACATGGCAACAAGCATAGTAAGTTGTTGCGTTTGTTTGCCATCGAGTTGTTTAAATTCATGTCCACCCGAAAATTTATGCGCAACGATATAAATGATAACCACACCCACTAAGATGCCGCAAAGAATGCCAAACCATTTTGCTCCATTCCAATTCCTGGCGTATAGATGATTTTTCATTGTAAAATTTTAATTCGTTAATAAAGAAGTGAAAACCCATTCGTCAGCGTTGTTACTGATCTTGCTCCAACCATCATTTTCAACATAAATACTGACCGTTGCATTCTTGGGGACTGTGCGTTTGATGGTGAATGTTTTTCCGGGACCAGTACGCACATTTAATACATTCACGTTGACTCGTTTTTGTGTTGGGGCCGCAACATGGCCATTGACATTATTCTGTCCCCTCATTTCCTGTGAAATCAGCGGAAAAAAATTTTCTTCCGCATCTGCAATGGTATTGCCTCCGAAAAATCCAGTACCAGGACATGTTTTCTGTTGTCCACCCACACGGTGTTCATTAACATAAGAAACAGGAAAACGTTTTCCTTTTGTATCAAACCAATGATGATAAACTACCTGTGCCTGCACTGGCGCCAAACCAAATTTGTTGCAGAGAAGCGCATTAAGAAAAATAATCGTGGTCTTGTGCTGTTCTGTCATAACATCACCACCCACATCAAAATTGCCGAGATGTTCAATGCATATTCCACCTGTATTTGCACCATAAATTCCTGCAGGTTTTATATCAATGGGTCTGCAGAGTGCTATGTTTCCCGAAGGGAAAGTGGTAATGTTTTGTCCAATATCACTCCATTTGCGATCGTTGATGTGTGACCTGCGCATTTGTTCAAGCCAGTACATTTCATCTCGGGCGGGGGTTATGTTGGCATAACCTGGTCGCCAGGTATGATGATTTTGAATGGTTGTGATCTTCCGGGCGAAAGTTGATGATTGTATGTAATCACGGAATGCTTGCCGGCTGTAGATCCGGAATTGGTAGAGGGGCATAAGCAGTTTTTGGTAAAATCAAATTACCACAACCGATTTGCTTTGTCAATACCCTCTTCGTGTAAATTAATCGCAGTCGTAACCGTATTCAACCGTTTCAGTATAATTTGGAGGAAGAGTGGGCGAGGTAGTAACAGCGGTTTTTATTGAAACCCTGCCTCTTGAATCATAATTGTATGTATACGTGATAACTCCGCCTGAATCGTCAGTGCTTTTTACCAGGAGGTTATTTGAGGTTTTTCCAAAAAATGGAAGTATCGGGCGGAAACCAACGGACACTGCCCTGTTGTTGATCGCGGATTGACTTCCATATTCATAGTTGATGGTAAATCCATCCTGTTCGAATCTGGTAATATTTCCATTTGTAACTGTATAGGCACTAACCGTGGTATCAATTATTATATTGCCAGCATAGCGTTGAGAAAAATGAGTTTCAACCCTCGTCATAAATCCATCAGCATCGTAAGTGAAATGTTCAACAAGACCCAGCTCATTTGGATTGGGAACGAAATAAGTACGGCTGCTGTCAGCTAATCCTTTACTGTTCAAATAATAAGTGTACACATGTTTATTGTCTATTAATTGTTTTACACTATCCTGGAAATATTCAAATTCTACCAGGTTGGTTCCATTCAAAATGCTAATGATGCGACCCAGATCATCATAAAAAAATCCAGAAGTAGATCGCGTACCACCGACCAGCCTGCTTTCAACCGCCACTTTACAATTCCCTGAATTGTTATCTTTTTTACAGGAAAACAATACTGATGTCAATATGGTATAAAGAAGAATTTGTTTCATAAGTTCGATGTAAACGCAAAAGTCTGCATTTCCAGTATTTTTTATCTAAAATGATCCGCCTTCATTCCTGCTTAGTTCCTGACTGTCAAAATTTCACAAATCTCTGCGCGGCATAATCATTGTACACCTGCTACCAGCAAAAACACAGATATACAATGGGAAAAATCATAGGAATAGACCTTGGAACCACAAATAGTTGCGTGGCTGTAATGGAAGGCAACGAACCTGTCGTAATAGCCAATGATGAGGGACGTCGTACAACCCCGTCTGTAGTGGCATTCCTGAAAAATGGAGAAAGAAAGGTTGGTGATCCTGCAAAACGCCAGGCCATCACAAATCCTCAAAATACGATCACAAGTGTGAAGCGATTTATGGGTCGCAGGCATGATGAAGTAACGGAAGAGATCAGCCACTGGAGCTATAAAGTGGTAAAGGGTGACAATAATACCGTACGAATTGACATAGACGGCCGTATGTACACACCGCAGGAAATATCTGCAATGGTTCTTCAAAAAATGAAGAAAACCGCTGAAGATTACCTGGGACAGGAAGTTACCGACGCCGTTATCACTGTGCCCGCATATTTTAATGATGCACAGCGCCAGGCTACAAAAGAAGCTGGTGAAATTGCAGGACTGAATGTGCGTAGAATTGTGAATGAACCAACTGCAGCAGCACTTGCCTATGGATTGGACAAGGGCGGTAAAGACCATCATATTGCAGTATTTGACCTGGGTGGGGGAACATTCGATATTTCCATTCTCGAACTTGGCGAAGGTGTGTTTGAGGTAAAATCAACAAATGGTGATACACATCTTGGTGGTGATGATTTTGATAAAGTAGTAATGGACTGGCTCGCTGAAGAGTTCAAGCGCGATGAAAATGTTGACCTGCGCAAAGATCCCATGGCACTGCAACGTTTGAAAGAAGCATCAGAAAAAGCAAAGATTGAATTGAGTTCGTCTTCGGAAACAGAGATCAATCTTCCCTATATCACAGCTATCGATGGTGTTCCAAAGCACCTTGTAAAAAAATTGACAAGAGCAAAATTTGAACAACTCGCAGACAATCTTCTTGCGCGTTGCCTAAAACCTTGCGAAGCTGCATTAAAAGATGCGGGTTTGTCCACTTCACAAATTGATGAAGTTATCCTCGTTGGGGGATCAACGCGTATTCCAAAGGTGCAGGAAATCGTCGAAAAGTTTTTCGGTAAAAAACCACATAAAGGAGTTAATCCAGATGAAGTGGTTGCTATTGGTGCGGCCATCCAGGGTGCTGTATTGACTGGTGAAGTAAAAGATGTTTTGTTGCTAGATGTAACCCCTCTTTCACTTGGTATCGAAACGCTTGGTGGTGTGATGACACCTTTGATCCCTTCGAATACAACGATCCCTACAAAGAAATCTGAAACCTTCTCAACGGCTTCGGATAATCAGCCTGGAGTACAGATCCATGTGTTGCAGGGAGAACGTTCAATGTCGAAAGACAACAAGAGCCTCGGTATATTCAATCTCGATGGTATACCACCGGCACCGCGTGGAGTTCCAAAAATTGAGGTCGTATTTGATATTGATGCGAATGGAATTTTGCATGTAACTGCGAAAGACCAGGGAACCGGAAAGGAACAAAAGATCAGGATTGAAGCGGGAAGCGGTCTTACTAAGGAAGAAATTGAAAAGATGAAAGCAGAAGCGCGTGCGAACGAAGCTTCAGATAAAGAGGCGAGAGAAAAAATTGATAAGATCAATGCTGCCGACAGCCTGATTTTCCAGACCGAAAAACAATTGAAAGAATTCGGTGAAAAAATTCCTGCAGATAAAAAAGGTGCAATTGAAACAGGTCTGAATAAATTAAAAGAAGCACACAAATTACAGGATGTTGCTGCAATTGAAAGTGCAACAACCGAACTCACACAGGCCTGGACAGCAGCCAGTGAGGAAATTTACAAAGCAACACAGGAAGCTGGTGCAAATGGCAATCAACAACAGCAACAACAGCAGGAACAACCAAATGCAAATGCTGGCGGTGCTGAAAACGTAACCGATGCAGAATACGAAGAAGTAAAATAAAGTATACAGTAATCGTAAAAAGCCCCGCAAATGCGGGGCTTTTTTATTTGTATAAGTAATTAATTAGTGATTGCGATCATATCCTACAAAATGACCATACCTGAATTTCATTTTAATGATTCCAAACCTCCTTACCTTTCCTGTGAATTTAAAAACCCATCAGCTTATGAAACAAAAATTAACCTTCTCCATTTTAGCTTTATTATTCCTCACAATTTCTCAGAATTTGCAAGCTACTGTTGACGCTACTTATGTTTCGACAAATCCCACACTGGGCGAACCCCGGCCACTTGTATTGCGCAACATCCAGGAGTTTCTTACCCTGACTCCGAAAAAATACCAGGAACTGACCGGCAAAAAAATGTCTCTTCCTCAAAAAATTTCATTGAAGATCGCGCAGCACAAAGTAAAAAAAGCGATGAAAAAAGGACGTGCAGTTGATCTCAATGCTATGTCGAAGGGTGTTGATACCAGCGATTTTAACATTGGAGGATTTGTGCTTGGACTATTACTTGGAATCATAGGTGTATTGATTGCCTATCTTATCGGTGACAGCAATATTGTAAAATGGGCCTGGATCGGTTTTGCGGTTTGGGTTGGTATTGTATTGTTAGTATTGATTCTGTAATGAACCAAACTGAATTGAAAAAGGCCCTTTTTACGGGGCCTTTTTTATTTTCAGACTTCGCTGCGAAGCCAATCTTGAAATCTTGAAATCTAGAAATTTTGAAATTTTTTACATCAAATCCAGCGCCTTCACAAAAAAAGTACATACAAAAGGAATGATCAGCGTCAGCCATTCCCAGTGGGTCAGAATTGCAACTGCCAGCGCTGCGGTAGAGATAAAAAACAATATCCAATAGAGTCCGCGAT
Organism: uncultured Chitinophagaceae bacterium; assembly: GCA_964499155.1. GTDB lineage: Bacteria > Bacteroidota > Bacteroidia > Chitinophagales > Chitinophagaceae > CAZCKF01. Next base: position 487 of record CAZCKF010000148.1, on the reverse strand, counting down.
GTTTCCTTTCCTGTTCCATTGAGGTATTAATTTGGGCAAAAATATATCGGGAAGGATAAATGAACGAAAGAATTTCTGAAATGCCGCTTGTAGCAAAATGTTTCTTGCATGGAGATTTCACCTTTCACTTTTCACTTTTCACCCCAAAATGTGAAAAGTCAAATGTGAAAAGTGAAAAGCCGCTTCGTAACGAAATGTTTCCTGCTTGGAGATTTCACCTTTCACTTTTCACTTTTCACCCAAAATGTGAAAAGTCAAATGTGAAAAGTGAAAAGCCGCTTCGTAGCAAAATGTTTCCTGCATGGAGATTTCACCTTTCACTTTTCACATTTCACCCGAAATAATGTGAAAAGTCAAATGTCAAAAGTGAAAAGCCGCTTCGTAACGAAATGTTTCAGGCATGGAGATTTCACCTTTCACCTTTCACTTTTGACACAAATTTCAAACACATACAATAGCAGATCACTGTATCATTTTCGCAATCTCA
>CAZCKF010000147.1:0-7441 GCA_964499155.1 uncultured Chitinophagaceae bacterium | reverse complement strand
CTCGGTTAATTCCATTTTCACGCCATCGAACTGTCGAATGTAATGGTACCATTTGCGCCAACTGCCAATGAAGTGTAGGTGGAATCAAAAAAACAAAAATTAAAAGGCAGATCAATCAACCGGCTGTATGAATTCCCTGGCCATGCCGTTCCACTTGTAAAGTCGACTTCTGGAATTCGTGGGTCAATAAATGGCCGTGGAGCATATGGAATGTTATAAACCCTGTAATCATTTGATTGTTTAAGATTTGGAATTTTAAATACAATGTCGGTGCAACTTACCTGGCAGTTAAGATTAATTACCGTATCTGAGCCATTAAAACACTGAGCAGAAACTTTTCCGCTAACTGAAATCATCAGTAACAAAACAAAACATCGCAGCAGTGCAGATTGATTCATGAACAGGGATAAAACCTGAAAATTAAGCGCTCCAAGTTAAGAAAAATATGCCGTAGGCAGGCTAAACACTATCGGTATCGAAGCGCGTTACGGTGTGTATTCCATTGAGTGATTTAAGTCGGTCCACAAGCTCTTCAAGTTCTTCTTTATCATGTACATATAGCTTAATGGTTCCTTCAAACAAACCCTCCCTTGACTCAATGGTTATTGCTGCAATATTGATGCGCAGATCTCCACTGATGATATTGGTGATCTTATTTACTACACCAACATCGTCCATTCCTATTATGCGAAGACCGGTAAGAAATGAGATCTCCTTGTTTTTCGCCCATTTCGTTTTCACCACACGATGACCATAATTCGATAGTAGTTTGGTAGCATTCGGACAATTGGTGCGATGAATGGTCAGGCCCTTCCCTGTTGTAACGAATCCAAATACATCATCACCGGGAATGGGTTTGCAACAATTTGCCAGGTTGTAAACGATTTTATCACTGCTCTCACCAAATATCACCAGTTCAGCATCCTTTTTATTAATTGGTGAAACATGATCTGGTTTTGGTTCCTGGATTTTAATTGGTTTTGGCGCTTCGATCCGGTCACCATTTACTTTGAAATCTTTCAGATCTTTCAGATCAATATTCTTGATCGCGATCTGGTAGTAGAGATCAAGAGGAGAATTCAATTTGTACCAGGAAACCAGTTCTTCAATATTGTGTGCTGTAAATGTGGCCCCAATACCTTCCAGCTTTCTTTGCAATGTATATTTGCCTTCATCGCCAATCTTTCTCTTTTCTTCTTTCAGTGCATCTTTAGTCTTGCTTCTTGCTTTTGCAGTAACAACAAAATTCAACCAGTCTTCTGATGGCTTTTGTTTGTTTGAAGTGATGATCTCAACCTGGTCACCGCTTCTTAATTTATGACTGATGGGAACCAGTTTGTGGTTCACTTTTGCACCGATGCATTTTGTACCAATTGCACTGTGCACTGCAAAAGCAAAATCAAGGGCTGTTGCGCCAGTTGGCAACATTTTCACATCGCCTTTTGGCGTGTACACATAGATCTCTTCTGCAAGAAAGCTTGTTTTGAAATCCTGCAAAAAATCCACGCTGTCTGTATCCTGGTTACCGAGTACTTCCCGAATCTGGTGAAACCATTTATCGAAACGGCTTTCATCTGCTGCGCCTTCCTTGTATTTCCAATGTGCGGCAAGGCCTTTCTCTGCAATTTCATTCATCCTTCTTGTACGGATCTGAACTTCCACCCATCGGCCCTGGGGACCCATCACCGTTGTATGCAGGGCTTCATATCCGTTGCTTTTGGGATTACTGAGCCAGTCACGCAATCTTTCAGGAGATGGGATGTATTCATCGGTGATCATCGAATATACTTTCCAGCAATCTTCTTTTTCTCTTTCTGGTGGACCACTGATAATTACACGAATAGCAAAAAGATCATACACTTCATCGAACGTCACATTTTTCTTCTTCATTTTATTCCAGATCGAGTGAATGCTTTTTGGCCTTCCGTAGATCTCGAAATCAAAACCTGATTTCTCCAGTTTATCCTTGATCGGTTTGATGAATTCGTTGATATACCTGGTTCTTTCTCTTTTGGTTTCAGATAATTTTCTTGCAACCTCTTTGTAAGTATCTGGTTCGAGGTATTTCATTGCAAGGTCTTCCATCTCCGTCTTGATGTTGTAAAGACCCATGCGATGTGCAAGTGGTGCGTATACATACACGGTTTCGGACGCAACCTTCAATTGCTTTTCACGCTTCATGCTGTCGAGTGTGCGCATGTTGTGCAATCGGTCTGAGAGTTTTATTAATATCACTCTCGGATCATCCGTTAGCGTCAATAGAATCTTTTTAAAATTTTCTGCCTGCTTCGATGCATTGACATCGATTACATTGGAAATTTTGGTAAGCCCATCCACGATCCTCGATATTTCAGTTCCGAATTCGCGATGGATATCTTCCAGGTTGAGGTCAGTATCCTCCACTGTGTCATGAAGAAGTGAACAAATGGTAGAACGAACACCCAGGCCGATCTCTTCCACACAGATCCGGGCCACAGCAAGAGGATGTAAAATGTAGGGTTCACCACTTTTGCGGCGCATCGTTTTATGCGCTTCAGCCGACATTTCAAAAGCATGGCGGATCATTTTTCGATCCCCCGGTTTAAGTTTCATTTTCAGGCCCCGCAAAAGTGCACGGTATTCCCTGAGAATCAGGCGTTTTTCCTGTTCCTCCGTGAGCGTGTACTTGGGTGTTTGCGCGAGCGTTTCCATTGAATACGAATTTAGGCTATGTCGGTAACTCTAAATTGATAACGATCAGTAAGTCACGGAAGTTGCATGAAAAGAATAAGCCGGCGTATGGCACCGCCGGCTTGGAATAAATGATCAGGACAAGCGAGTTTATTATTTGAAATTTCTTACTAAACGGTTGGGTGTTTTTCCAGAGGTCAAATTATCCGGAACCTGTGTTTTCAATAAAGTGTAACGGAAAACTTATGGTATTTCAAACCTACAATTTTAGTTTGTTAAACAAAAGAATTTGCAGCATTTTTCTCAAAACCCCTGTATCAATGGCTGACTGAAATCTCCTACCTTTGCGACCCTTAAATAGGCTTACAGGATTGGTTAAGGATTTTGAGGATTTTGGATATTTCAGGAGGCAAATCAATCAGGGAAAGATTTAGAATAACGCGGATGTGGTGAAATTGGTAGACACGCCAGACTTAGGATCTGGTGCCGCGAGGCTTGGGGGTTCGAGTCCCTTCATCCGCACCGACTGCCCTCTTGATGAGGGCAATTTTTATCAAAAAAGAAATAATGGCAACAGTAACTCAGGAAAGCATTGGCGTTCTGCACGAGAAATTAAACATCACGATTAATAAGGAAGATTATTTACCGGCGTTCGAAAAAGCAATTAAAGAGTACAGCAGGAAGGCCAATATGCCTGGATTCAGAAAAGGTCAGGTTCCTGCAGGTTTGATCAAAAAAATGTATGGGTCATCGGTTTATACTGATGAAATTCTTCGCTCTGTAGACCGTGAGCTGATGAAATATCTTGATGAGAACAAGATGGATATTTTCGCTCAGCCGCTGCCTGTTGATTTCAATGTCAGGGATCTGAATATGAACAATCCTGCCAATTACACCTTCACTTTCGAAGTTGGGAGGAAACCTGAATTTAAACTGCCTGATCTTTCCAAAGAAAAGTTTACAAAATTTAAAGTAAATGTGACCGATGAGTTAATCGATAATGAAATCAGTCGCTTACAGAACAGGTATGGTAACATGAAACAACTTGATACGATTGAATCAGTTGAAAATGTGTTGAACGTAACTTTTTTGGAAGTAGATGAAAATGCAAACGAAACAGAGAATGGAATAAAAAAAGATAATTCTCTTCTGGTAAAATATTTTAATGAATCTTTTCAGAAAGAACTTCTGGGAAAACATATTGAAGACTATGTAGTACTGCAACTTGATAAAGCATTTGATGAAAAAGAAAAAGAATGGCTGATCACAGACCTCGAGCTGGACAAAAATGATCCTGCTGCGATGCAGAAACATTTTAAAATGGTGATCACAAAAATTGGATTGCTTGAAAAACGCGAGCTTGACCAAGAATTTTACAAGCAATTATTCCCGGGTGAAGCCATTGAAAACGAAGCGGGATTCCGTGAAAAAATTGCGGCCGGCATTCAATCACAATGGGATGCACAATCACGCAACCAGATCCATGACCAGATCTATCATGTATTAATTGATCATACTGATATTGCTTTTCCTGAACCATTTTTGAAAAAATGGATGAAGAGCCAGGGGGATCAACCAAAAGAAGATGATGTTGTTGAAAAAGAATTTCCTTCTTTTTTGAATCAGCTAAAATGGACACTCATCACTGAAAAAATAGTTACAGATAACAGCATCAATGTAACGCAGGAAGAGTTGCGCGATTTTGCAAAACAGCAGTTGATGGGTTACATGGGAATGCAAATGGACGAAGACCAGGCATGGGTGAAAGATTACATTGATAAAATGATGAAAGATCGCAAATACCTCGATGATGCCTACCACCGCATACAGGTTCAAAAAATATTCGAGTGGGCTGAACAACAGGTTTCACCTGTGGAACAACAAATCAGCGTAGAGGAATTCACCAAAATGCAGCAAGAGCATAATCATGCACATCATTAGGATGTACGATGTTAGATGTACGATGTACGATGGGTTTATAGTAAACAAGAGACTTAGAATTCGTAAAGAGAATTTGTAATTGCTGCAGCATTCAAATTGGGATGTAAAGTGTAAGATGTGCGATTTGCATTATAGCAAAAAGTGGTTTTTGAGTTCACAACCAGAATTTGAAATTATTTTTCAACATTCAACAAGATTTTAATCGTTTTTGAGATTTCGACCTAAAACACATCGTACATCGTACATCACATATCGTACATAAACTGTCAATTTTGCCGATTTACCCTTTGGTCGGATATTTGATACCCGTACACATTCCGGATAAAAAAATTTTATGAGCTTTTCCTCTGAATTTGAAAAATACGCAGTCAAACATCGTGGTCTTTCAAGCAATACGCTGAATAGCTATTCAAAACATCTTGTTACTGCACTTACACCAAACATTATTGAAGAGAGACCAATGAATGTGGCCGTAATGGATGTTTATTCCAGGCTGATGATGGACCGCATCATTTTTCTTGGTTATCCAATCAATGATGAAGTTGCCAATATTGTAACTGCACAATTATTGTTTCTTGATTCCACTGATCGTACTCGTGATATTAACATGTACATCAATTCTCCAGGAGGTAGTGTTTATGCCGGCCTGGGCTTGTATGATACCATGCAATATGTTTCTCCGGATGTGGCCACTATTTGCATAGGAGTTGCTGCATCAATGGCATCAGTATTACTTGCTGCAGGTACTAATGGTAAACGTGCTGCATTAAAGCATGCACGAATCATGATGCACCAGCCGAGTGGTGCGATTGGTGGGCAGGCAAGCGATATCGAGATCACTGTAAATGAAATCAGGAAGCTGAAACAGGAATTGTATGATATCGTAACGTATCATTCAGGAAAACCGGTTGAGCAGGTTGAAAGAGATTTTGACCGCGATTACTGGCTCACTGCACCACAAGCCAAAGAATATGGCCTTGTTGATGAAGTGTTGCTCACTAATCCAAGAAAAGAAAAGAAAGTAGAACCAAAATGATGTCAAATAAGCAGCATATGAATCAGAATCGTTTATTGAATCAATGGCACCGGCTTGAAGAAGAAGAAGAAAAAGAAGAACGCGCGCAGCCTGATACCATGATGCTTTTAAAAAGACTGGAAAAATATTTCATCAAAACGCGCAGCGTTTATTTATGGGGTCCTGTTGATGACAGATCGGCAAAAGATGTTGTAAATAAAATGTTGTTGCTCGATGCCGATAAACCCGGGGATGAGATCAAATTTTATATAAACAGTCCGGGCGGTGTAGTAACAAGCGGGATGGTGATCTATGATATGATGAGGATGCTAAAATCTCCAGTAAGTACCATTTGCATGGGCCTGGCGGCATCAATGGGAAGCATTCTGCTCAGTGGAGGTGTAAAAGGCAGAAGATTTATTTTTCCGAATGGCGAAGTGATGATCCACCAGCCATCATTAGGTGGTCATATTCAAGGTGTTAGCGCCGATATGGAAATCCATGCCCAGCAAATCAAAAGGGTTAAAGACTTGGGAGCCAAGATATTAGCCGAGAATACGGGACAGACCATTGAAAAGATCAAGCGAGATTTTGACAGGGACTACTGGATGGATGCTGAACAATCCATTGCTTACGGGATAGTGGATGGAGTGATCCAGTCTTTGTAAAAATCTTGTTAACTAATTAATTATCAACAAAATCAAAATAAAGCCGCCCCTTTCAGGGCGGTTTTATAATTTTGCAACCGGACATACCCGGTTAATGTAAATACATCCATGGCTAAAAATCCTTTGCATTGTTCATTCTGTGGTCGCAGTCGCGATGAGGTTAAGATCCTTATTGCTGGACAGGAGGGTCACATATGCGAAAACTGCGTTGAACATGCGCGTGAAATCATTGACCAGGAATTAATGATCCGCGAAGAAAAAACCACTTCATCTTTCAAACTGTCAGTTAAGAAACCAGTTGAAATAAAAAAGTTCCTGGACGAATATGTTATTGGCCAGGACGAAGCAAAAAAAGTTCTTGCGGTCGCGGTTTATAATCATTACAAAAGATTACAGCAAAAACAAAACGAAGCAGGTCCGAGTGAAATCGAGATCGAAAAGAGCAATATTGTAATGGTTGGTGAAACAGGTACCGGTAAAACATTGCTTGCAAAAACAATTGCAAAACTGTTGAATGTACCATTCACCATTGTTGATGCAACTGTATTTACTGAAGCAGGTTATGTTGGAGAAGACGTTGAAAGTATTCTTACTCGCCTGTTGCAGGTATGCAATTATGACGTTAGCGCTGCAGAACGCGGCATTGTATATATTGATGAAATAGACAAGATTGCTCGCAAGGGAGATAATCCTTCCATTACACGTGATGTGAGTGGTGAAGGTGTGCAGCAGGGCATGTTGAAATTACTCGAAGGAACAGATGTTCTCGTTCCACCTCAGGGAGGAAGAAAACATCCTGAACAAAAACTTATTCGCATCAATACGCAAAACATTCTCTTCATTTGCGGCGGTGCATTTGATGGCATTGATAAAATCATCGGACGTCGTGTTCAAACAAATACGATCGGATTTAATGTTGATAAGGACCAGCAGGAACACATGAAGAAAAACTTACTTCGTTATGTGAACCCGCAGGATTTGAAAACATTCGGATTGATCCCTGAATTACTGGGACGTTTACCTGTTGTTACTCATCTCGATCCGCTTGATATCCCAACATTACGGGCCATTCTCACAGAACCAAAGAATGCGCTTATTAAACAGTACACACGCTTATTTGAATTGGAAGGCATTCAATTCAATATCG
>CAZCKF010000146.1:822-7459 GCA_964499155.1 uncultured Chitinophagaceae bacterium | reverse complement strand
TGGCGCATGCTATGAAAATAATAAAGCATAACGTCGAATCAAATCCCTTTCGTTCAAACTGTTATGTTTGACGATGAAATCTTGACATAAAGCACGGAAGAAATGGACGAGTCTGGTTATTTTACGATTGTGGGTGGCGTATAAATAACCTGTGGTTTCCGTACAAATTCAATGTAATCCCTGAACTGTTGATCCAGTTTTTTTAATTCAAACGGTTCGTCGTGTATACCAGTCCACTCACCCTTGGCGATCAATTTGGATGACCCGGGATCATAGGGTCCGGTTACGCCAAGTGTTGTTGTCTTATTGTCTTCATCGTAAATAAATAACACACGGTACAGGTAAAACAATTTCATTTTGCCATCAATTTCCATTTTTCGTTCTCCAATAAAAACAATTTGGTCGGGGTATGCATCTTCATAAGCCTGGTTGAAAAGATCACTTTCAGCAAGGCTTCTTTGTGTTTTATATTTCGCCGGGAATAAATTTAATTTTCCTGCCTCCTGCATTAATTCATAAAAATCTGTTCTGTATTCCTTGAACGACGCATATTTTTCATGAAGGCCAGGACTAACCGGTTGACCAAGAACATGCAGCGCAACTATAGCTTTGAGTGGTATTTCACCCACAGTGCCTGCTGCGATCTTTTTCAATAATGCAATGGCATTACTTCCGCCAAGATGAGTAAGAATGGAAATGTAGGAGCGTTGATCGTAAATGCTCTGGTCACGTGCTTTTGAAATAAAATTTATGATCTTTTGCGCATATGGCTTTACATCACTCAGTTTAAGGATGCCACTATCAAGCAGGTGATCAGTCAGTAGTATTACTTCTCCGCCAACAAGAGTATCATCAGCAAGTTGCAAGATTTCCGGGTACAATAATTTGGCAAGCTGGAGATCTGCTTTCCAGTTATAGGAAAGATAATTTGTATTGCCCTTAGTGATCTTATGCTTTAACAACAATTCTTTCTGTAATTGATATGAAGGCTCTGTATAAATCCCAGATAGAATAGTAATCAGATCATGCATGGTAGAAGGATCTGCTTTTGTAAAATTCTCTCTGATAAATTCGATTGTGGTGGGATCTTCTAATTCGCTGACTATTTCTACCAGCTTTTCGTTGATCGAGTAATAATCATCCTGAACGTCATATTTTTTAAGAAGCGCTTCATGAAGGTGAGGCAGATCTTCTTTACCAAAAGGTGCATTTGAAAGATATATTTTTGCTCTTTCAAGCGTTGAGGAATCTTTCGAAGAAAGCGCCGCGATCAATGCTCTCGATTTGTTTGTAAAAATATTGGTCGTGTTGGAAGGGTTGATAAAACGGAATTGTTCATAAAATCCAGCATAGCTTCCTGATTTGTATAAATCTTCTGGCAGAAAAGCATTCAACGTATATATTGTATCGGCATTGACAAACACACGTCTCTTATTGTAAATTTTACCATCCGTCACATATACTGCTTCCATTCCCTGAATTGAATTGGCAGTAAATGGCTTTTTATAGATTAATGAATCCTCTGACACAAGTGAAACCTCATACAGAGAGCTGTCATTTTCATACCACATGAATGGATCAATAAAATCCCGGCTGACATGATAAGTAATTGCAGTTGATGTATCGAACGAAATATACATGGTACTGTCACTTTCATTTAATACAAAGGGCGCTGGTGCAAAAGTTGAAAACGTTGATTTGTCATCCACATAATTTTGCCATTTCATATTTACTGGCGGAAGTAATTTTATTGACATGAATATGGAATCTGCCAATGCAACTGAACTTTTTTTATTCTCAGTTGAGTTCACAATAGAATACCTGCGATTTCCCCTGTCGATGATCATAACCCTTGCACTTATTTCTCCATCATCACCATTGGAAACTAGTCTCGCTTTTAACCCGGGAGGACCATCCATGGTAAATCTTTCAGCAATAACTTTCGCAGGTGCTGATCGTTCTTCCAGGTTATTTAGCATTAACTGAAAATTAGATGTGTCGGAAAGACCATAGTACGCCGGCTTAATCTCATTAATAGAAATAAGCAGATACATATTCAATTTCAGGTCGATGGCTTCATATTCATATGTGTTCCACATTTCCTCATCGCTCTGCTTCAATTTCATTTTCATGGAAGCGGGAATCTGCATGGAAAATGCATACCGGGGCCATTCCATTTTCTGCCATCCTGCAATCAATGGTTGTTCTTTTTTGTCCCTGATAAATTTAAATGAGTTGAAAAATGTTTTTGATATTTCTGATTTTAAAAGTTCCTCTCTTAAAGAATACATCACATTCACCACGGCATAATTTCCAGGTACAATGATCTGCATCAGAAATTCTCCATAGTCATTGGAATAGGTGCTTTCCATTGCAGGATGTCCATTTACACTGAATTTTTTTGATTTGTAATTCGTGTTTTCTGACCTGAACTTATCATCCATCCTCATCATGATTGAATCCACAGAACCAGGAGACTTCGAACCGGTTTCAATGTTCATCGAAAAATATCCTGTCATATTCCCCAGGTCCATATACACCTGCATTTGAATGGGTAAACCTGAAAAATCAGAGATCAGTTCAGGCTGGCCGGGCATTGCGATCGTATAACTGCTATCGAGCATCGGGATAGTGATCCATCGTTGATCAGGTCCCGATATTTTATATTTCGTGGGGTCTATTTTAATCTTTGATACCACTGGAGTTAATGTATACCCTATTTCTCGCAGCAATTTTACAACACCCGTATCTCCCGGAATATGTGCAGCGCCAATGGCAAAAAAGCAGCTTCTTATTTTCATCAGGCTGTCAATCCTTTTTGCCATCTTGATATTTCTTTTAATTAGGATAATATCACGGCTGCCTTTCCACAACTGGCTTTGTCTGTCAATCTCATCGAGATTTTCTGAAACATAAATTTTAATCATGTTCTCTATCCCAGCCTTTAGCGCCTTGTCTTCTGAGATCACTTCAAGAATTGTTTCTTCCACGTCGCGCGCACTTTCAAGGTTAAACTGGTCTTCCGGATCTTCAATTCCCCCCGTCCACTTGCCCTGCCTCCTGGCTAGATCAAATAAATAACCGTCCATGAAAGTGGGCATGTCCCCCTTTTTTAATTCATCGTACATAGCAGATGATTCCGCAGATTCGATATCCTGGATGGTAATGAGTGCAATTCCTTTTTTAAATTTTTTTTCCAGCGCCTTCTTATGTTGATTTAAAAAAGTTTTACTTACCACTTCCTGCACATAAATAATTTCTTCTTCCTCTTCATCTTTATTCTGTAAAAATGCTTTTACATAAGTGCCTGCAATTGTTTCCATGTCCAGTTCCGCTGCAAAGCCTTCTGTTGTTGCAATGGCGTTGTAAACTGAATCGGTAAACTGGAACAGTCTCTTATCAGTAAGGTGCATTGTTCCATACAGGTAAGAAGGTTTTTGAAGGCCATTACCTGAAATGCGCCACAACAGGGAGTTGTAAGATGTTTGGGCTTGTGTGGTGATGTTAATTGCCAGAAGAATAAAAAACGTTATTGAATATTTCATAAGTGGTGGAAAAAATTAAGCTCCAGGATTCAAGGTCCGGGATACAAGAAAGAATTAAGTTTTTAAGAAAACAAGAAAGATATAAGTTTTAAGGGAAGTAAGAAAAGTAGCAAGACTTACCCTGATCAAGCTAAAGAATTCAATTTTGATTTATGGCCTTTAAAATTATTTCGCAAGCCCGTTTAATAAGTTCATCAGGTATATTTAATGGAGGTGAAATGCGCATGCAATGAGGAGCAAAAAGAAACCAGTCTGTTAATACACCATTTAGAATGCATGCATCCACAACCTTTTTAGTTATTGATTCTGATTCAAATTCAACAGCAAACCATAAACCCGATGACCTGATATTTTTTATTCTATTGTGTTGAAGTGCAGATAAAAACTGTTTTGACTTTCTTTCAACACCTTCAATCAATTTTTCATTTTGCAATACATTGAAAGAGGCAAGTCCCGCGGCACAACACAGGGGATGTCCACCGAAGGTTGTAATATGTCCAAGGGGTGGATCATGTGCAAGGGTTGACATTAATTTTTCAGATGAAATAAATGCACCAAGCGGCAAACCACCGCCGAGCGATTTTCCAAGCAACAATATATCCGGTTGAATTCCGAATCTTTCGAATGCCCACAATGTTCCTGTTCTTCCGAATCCTGCCTGGATTTCATCTAACACGAGTAGTGCGCCCATTTCGGTGCACCTGGTTCTGAGTTTTTTAATCCAGTTGCCATTTGGTTCAACAACACCTGCTTCTCCCTGAACCGTTTCTGCAACCACGCAGGCCGTTCGTTCTGTAATCAATCTAAAAACTTCTTCATCATTGAATCCGGCATGAACAATACCTGGAAGTAATGGTCTGAACGGATTGCGCCATTGTTCATCCCCGAAAATGCTGAGCGCTCCCTGTGTTGAACCATGATAAGCTTTATTGAATGCAAGTATCTCCTGCCTGCCCGTTGCACGCTTTGCAAGTTTCATGGCACCTTCTACAGCCTCAGCACCTGAATTGGTGAAATAGACAACGCTCAGTTTTTCAGGTAAAAATTCCGCAAGTCGTTTTGCGTATTGTACCTGGGGTGACTGAATCATTTCACCATAGACCAGCACATGCAAATAAGATTGAGTTTGTTTGATTATTTCATCAACAACTACAGAATGCCTGTGACCTGTATTCGCAACACTAATGCCTCCTATCAGATCAATATATTCCTTGCCATCAGCACCAAACAACAGGCTTCCTTCCGCACGTGCAATTTCAATGGCGAGCGGTGATGGTGATGTTTGTGCAACATGCCTGAAAAACAATTCCCGTTGATTCATTAGCATCAAAACTAATTGAAAGCCTTATTTGGAAACAACAACTAATTTCGGTGACTAAAAACAGATCTCAAGTATGGCCCTGATTTTACCAGTTGAAGGAAAGATCCCGGTAATTGGAAATAATTGTTTTCTCGCTCCAAATGCGACAGTTGTGGGAGATGTAACAATGGGTGATGATTGCAGTATCTGGTTCAATGCAGTTGTTCGCGGAGATGTCAATTCGATTCATATGGGCGATAAGGTAAATGTGCAGGATGGAGCAGTTATTCATTGCACTTTTAAAAGAAGCAAAACCATCATAGGCAATAATGTTTCCTTTGGTCATAATGCAATCGTGCATGGTTGTGCCATTCACGATAATGTGCTCATTGGAATGGGTGCCATTGTTATGGACCAGGCGGTGGTTCACAGCAATACCATCATTGCTGCGGGAGCGGTGGTAACCGAGGGTACAATTTGTGAAGGTGGAAGTATATATGCCGGGGTGCCAGCTAAGAAATTAAAGCCCATTCCCCAGGAAATGATCAGTGGTGAAATTGAACGTATTGCGAATAATTACGTCAATTATGCAGGGTGGTTTAAATAGGAAAATCATTCGTTTTTACCAGTAGAAATACGTATTTTGTAACATATAAAAAAGCCATTAATATGAAGCATCTCCGTACCACCCTCGTCTTCTGTGGCATGCTTTTTTTATTTTCCTCATGTAAGCTTTGGAACAATGTGTTTCCACCCAAATACGGGTGCAAAAGCAATGGTAAAAACATTGGAGCCGAAAAGCTGTTGAGTGGGGATCCAAAAGCAGAGAAGGAAGCGAAGAAAGCGAAAAAATTCAAATCTTAACGTGACTTCGCGCAGCCAATTTCGTTAATCCACTGTCTCTTTTAATTATAAAAATCAATTTGTATGAGCCTTACCCTACGAACCACTTTGGGCTTTACTGAAGCAGTCATCGATGATGACGGCGGACTGAAAAGATTCTACCAGATCGCACGCGTTTTGAGCGATGAATTCCAGGTTACGTTTTCCAACAAGGAAGATGATTTTGATTCGATCAACTGGGATTTTCGTTTCAACAAACATTTCCTCACTCTTCATTACAGCATTTACAACGGCATCTCTATTTTTCCAACAAAGACCAAGGATGCGGTGAAAAAAGATAATGTTGCTGTGGTTGAACTTGCAAATGTGCTGGAAGGAAAGCTGATCAACGTGGGATTAAATCGCCAATTCGCTTAATCAATACTTTTTTTCTTCGATTGAATCTACAATTGCGCAGTAGCTGATGTATCGTTCTTCTGTGATCGCTCCATCATTTACTGCTTTTTTTATGGCGCAACCGGGTTCGTTCATGTGCAGGCAATTGTTGAACTGGCAATCATTTATTTTATCCCTCATTTCCGGAAAGTAGTGTGAAATTTCCTGCTTTGAAATATCAATCAAACCGAATTCCTTCATCCCAGGGGTATCAATGATACGGCCACCCTGGGGCAGGTCAAACATTTCTGCAAAAGTGGTTGTATGTACTCCCTTCCCACTCCATCCGCTGATCTCATGGGTCTTTAATTGTAATTCAGGTAACACAATATTGATAATAGAGGATTTGCCCACACCACTATGTCCACTCATTAAAGTTGTTTTTCCGGTTAATTGTTTTTGCAGTTCATCCATTCCGGTTTTTTGAGCTGCACTTACGAGATGAACTGCATAACCACATTGCTCATACATTTCCCGCATCTGCTCATATTGCTTCATTTCTTTTGCGCGGTAC
>CAZCKF010000146.1:0-812 GCA_964499155.1 uncultured Chitinophagaceae bacterium | reverse complement strand
TAATCATCTTTCATCCGGTTATATTTCTCGATCTCTTTATCCTTATCCAGATACATTTTATTGATAATGATAATAGCAGGCACATGGTACATTTCGCATGCAACCAAAAACCTGTCAATAAATCCCTGTGATGTGCGGGGTTCTTTTAATGTTGCAATCAATAAAGACTGATCCACATTTGCAGCCACAATATGTTGCTGGTATTTTACTCGGGGTGATTGCCTGTTGATGTAATTATTTCTCTGCCTGATATCAGTGATCATCAAAGTACCTTCAGCATCATCTGTTTCTTCCAGGTCAACATTATCGCCAACCGCCACAGGATTCGTTGAAGTGATTCCATCGATCTTCAACACACCTTTGATTCTTGCATTTTTGAATTCACCGGAGGGCATCTTTACTACGTACCAGCTTCCGGTTGATTTGTAAACAAGTCCTTGCATGGATCAGGGAAATCTTTTGAAAAGTGTAAATCGAAGAAATATTTCTGCAAAGATCAACCCAAGTGCAGTTAAAAGAAAGGGAACAAATAATTCCTTCACCCGCGTACGGTCGATTACCTCCATTTCTGATTTTTCGAGCCTGTCGATCTGCTGGTAAATGTCCCGGAGCCCGAGCTTGTCACGCGCCCTGAAATACTGACCACCTGTTTCTTTAGCAATTCGACGCAACAGATCCTCATCCAGAAAAACATCGGAATTTCTTCTTCGCACACCTGGAATATTTTCCTGGATGGGTGTAAAATTCTGCGCACTCATTCCGATCGAATACACTTTTACACCTTTAGATTTCGCAATTTCCAAAGCAGTCAG
>CAZCKF010000145.1:0-7468 GCA_964499155.1 uncultured Chitinophagaceae bacterium | reverse complement strand
TATATCTTTGAACTTGGTGTTTTTCATAGGTTAGCAACGGCCGGCTCTTTCCAGGGCGGGCCTTTCTTTTTGGCGCTAATTAGCGCCAATTAACGCTAATTAATTAACAAACAATTATCTAGTGAATTCTGATTTCCCAATTTTGAATATTGAACAAGTTGCTCTGCTTCGAGCAGATGTCAATACTGGAATCGTATTAGATGAAAATTATCATCGTTCTATCAAAGGACAACCTTTTTCTTTCACCGTTTTCGATAATACTGAGCATGCTGAAATCGCAGCTCAACAAATTATAAGTAAGCACCCTGATGTTGAGTGTTCCTTATATCGTAAGGGTCAAACATTTGTTAAATGCATAAGCAGATTTGGAATAAGTTATCCATCTTGATAAATAATTGTGATTAAGATTACACCACTTTCTGAAGGAACGTTTACAATTGATAAGACAAAATTGTTTGTTCCATTTAATGAGGAGACTGACAAACTAAACGATCGATCTGCAGGAAGTTTGTTAGTGGAAATTCAACCGTTTGTTATTCGCTTTAATAAAGAAATCATTCTACTTGATACAGGACTTGGCTTCCATGTAAATGGAGAAATGCAGTTACACACAAAACTTAAATCCGCAGGCATTCAACCGGAAGATGTTACAATGGTTTTGCTTTCACATCTTCACAAAGACCATGCGGGTGGCATATGCAGCGATGAATCACATAATGTTCTTTCGTTTCCTAATGCAATGTATTATGTACAGGGCAGGGAAATCGAATATGCGTTTGAAAAAGGATTTCCTTCATATTTAACACCGGAATTGGAAATGTTAAGAGGTAACAGGCAGGTTGAAATATTGGATCAAGACAAAGGCTATATCAACGAGTTCATCAAATATGAAGTCACTGGCGCCCACTCAAAATTCCACCAGGTATTTACTATTAAAGTTGAAGATGAAACGATTTTCTTTGGCGGCGATGACGCGCCGCAATTGCATCAAATGAAACATCGATTCATGACTAAGTATGATTATGACGGAAAGAAAGCGATGGAATTACGGCAGATTTGGTGGGAACAAGGGAGAAATGAAAACAGGAAATTCTTGTTTTACCATGACACTTCCACTCCTATCAGCACAAATTCGAATTAATAAGTTTTTAAAGTGATATTATTTAAAACACCACTTTAATTCCGTTTTATAACATCCCCAACAAAGAAAAAACTTCCCTCAATCTGTCTAAAACATCATTTCTCTTGTTCACGATGGATCGAATTTGCATCCATGAAAAAGTTAGTGGATGATTTATTATTCGAAAAAGAATGCTATAAGATCATCGGTATTTGTCAGACTATTCATGCAAAACTTGGAAAAGGGTTTAAAGAGGTTGTATATCAGGATGCATTTCAAATTCACGCTGAAATCGATGAACTCATTTTTGAAAGAGAAAAAAAGTTTTCAATTACTTATCTCGGTCAAAAACTGAGACATGGCTTTATTGCTGATTATTTTCTTTTCAACGGAATAATTCTGGAAATAAAAGCCACGCCGGTTCTAAACTATAAAGCTTTTGCACAGACACTGAATTACTTAAAAGCCTCAGAAGTCAAACTTGGTATAATAGTGAACTTTGGCGAGGATCACCTCACATTCCGAAGAGTAGTTTGCACAAGATAAAATAGGTAAAAAGCTTCTTAATAAGTTGGCGTTAATTAGCGTTAATTGGCGTTAATTAGCGCAACACCATATGTCTATCTGCATCAAGTCTTATCAAAATAAACAACAACACCGTAAACGTAATCAACGACGTTCCTCCATAACTCACAAATGGAAGTGGAATACCGATAACGGGTGCGAGGCCAACGGTCATGGCGAGGTTGATGGCGATGTGAAAGAATAGAACAGCAGCAACTCCATAAGCGTAGCATCGGCTGAAGACACTTCGCTGGCGCTCTGCAATGGTGACTATACGAAATAAGAGTAATAGATAAACACTGATCAGAACAAGGCTGCCAAGAAAACCAAAGCCTTCACCGATGGTGCAGAAAATAAAATCCGTTCTTTGCTCGGGAACAAAATCATATCGTGTTTGCGTGCCCTTCAATAATCCCTTTCCCCACAATCTTCCGCTTCCAATGGCAATCTTCGATTGCTTTACATTGTAATCAGGGTCTCCCTTCTTTTCTTCTACAACAACGAGTTCATGCGGTTCATAATATTCGGTTGGCACATCGCGGCCGATGGTGCTGAAAATGCGTTCAACCTGGTGGGGTTGCAAAATATGTTTGAATAAAAATGGAACACCAAATCTTTGAATGGCCACGCAGATGAACCAAAGCGCAACGATTTTTACAAGAATGGATCTGTCACGGCGCAACTGCCTTCGCAGTATGTAGATCGCAAGCACCGCAACTGCTGTAATAATGATTGCGAGTGTATTCTTTTCAATTAGCAATGTAGCAACCACCAATGCAGCAATTGAAAACCCGACTATCAAAATGGTTGAAGGAAGTCCTTCACGGTACATCACTATAAAAAATGCAAAATAAACAAGTGCTAACCCTGTTTCTTTCTGCATAATGGTAATTGCGGCAGGTAATAAAACAAAGGCGGCTGCAATAAGGTGCGATCTTGTACGCGTAAAATCCGTATCAGGACGAGAAAGATATTTAGCCAGGGCAAGACAAACACAGATCTTGCAAAACTCAGCAGGCTGAAATTGAAATCCTCCAAGTCGAATGATGGATGCAGTTCCTTTTACCTGAGTACCCAATGGGAAAACAAGAAGCAATAAAATAATCCCGAGCGCATACCACAGGTTCGCTGTTGCTGCAAAAAATTTACTATCCGTTACGAGTATGAAAATTCCAAGGATTAAAGAGACTGCAAAAAAGTAGAACTGCTTGCTGTAATCCGTTTTGAAACCAAGAAAGGTCTGCATTACAGGATCACCCTCCTTGTACGTTGCTGCAAAAATGGCAATCACACCAATAACGGCAAGGAAAATATAAAGCCATATTAAAGGAGTATCAATTCCCTTTGTAATGGATGGGTTTCTTTGTCTCATAGGGATTAACCGGTCATTTTCTTTTTATTCACAGGAAGGATTGCTGCAAGAACTTCTTTTTTTGATGTTTTCTTTTTTCTTTCAGTTGGACCTTCAGGTTTTTCATCTATTTGAGTATAACGCTCGATATAACTGCTGTCCTTTGTCATCTTATACCATTCATATGCACGTATTGAATCCTGCTTGAATTGTTCACGAGGTATCCATGACGGCATCAGGTTGGCAGATGATATGTAATCGATCTTTTGTTTGCTTTCTTCACGCAGGGTATCATTTAAATATTGTTCCATCATCAATGAAGCAATGGGCGCGGCCCATGTGGATCCAAATCCTGCATTTTCTACAACGACTGCAATCGCAATCTTTGGATCTTCTCTTGGAGCAAAGCAAACAAATACAGAATTATCTTTCAACTGAGTTCTTCTTCCATCTATGATCCGATAGTTTTCTGCTGTACCAGTTTTTGCGCAAATATTAATTCCCGGAATGGCAGCACCACGAGCTGTTCCTCTTTCCACCACATCCTGCATGCCCCAGATCACCGCCTGGTAGGCTGTGTCAGGAATATTGGTCAATACCGAATGTTTGCGACGGAATTTATTCAATATGGTATCGTTCTTCGTTTCATCTTCTATTTCTTTAACGAAATGCGGCGTATAATAATATCCTTTGTTCGCAATAAGACACATGGCATTTGCCAATTGAAGTGGTGTTGTAAGCATCATGTCCTGTCCAATACCAAGTGTAAGATTCGTACAGGAATTCCATGAATTGCGATACACCTTATTATAAACGCTTGAGTCGGGAATGTTGCCGCGGTCTTCACTCGGAAGATCAATCCCCAATCGAATACCCAGTCCGAAATCATTCATGTAATTTTTCCAATGCTGGTAACCATCTTTCACATCAGCATATTTCGGATTATCAACCGTCATGCGATAAATATGAGAATAGTAAGAGTTGCAGGAATTGGCAATCGACAATCGAAGGTTTGCAGCGTGTCCACCACCAGCGTGTGTGCAGGCAGGTTTACCGTGACCGCAACCAAAATATCTTCCCGGGCATGAATATCCATAACTCGGAGTGATCACTCCCTCATTCAAAGCAACGAGCGCGCCAACTGGCTTGAATGTTGAACCTGGAGGATACAAACCTTTGATCGCGCGATTTAATAATGGGCCTGCAACATCCAGTACAAGCTTTCCATAATTTTTTTGTTTGTCAGGTCCTGTTAAATCATTTGGATTGAAATTGGGGCCTGATACCATGGCAATGATTCCGCCGGTTTTTGGTTCAATGGCAACTACACCACCCACTTTGTTCGTCATTAGTTTTTCTGCAAGCATTTGAACATCGATGTCGATGTAAGTTTTCAAACCTCGTCCTGCAATGGCTGCACTGTCGAATTCTCCATTTTCATATTGCCCGACCAACCTGTTCATATTATCCTTGATCATGTACTGAACTCCACGCTGTCCCATTAGCACACGTTCATAATATGCTTCCAGTCCATTTTTACCAACATAGTCACCCATGCGATAAAAATTTCCTGATCTGCGAATTTGTCCCGTATCCACTTCACCGATATAACCCATGATATGTGCTGCAGCCTTGAATGGATAAACACGTACCGGTCTTTGTACCAAAACAAAACCTGGAAAGCGCCATGCATTTTCTTCAAACTTTGCCTGGAGTTGTGGTGTAAGCAAATCTTCAAACACGGAGGGCCTGTAACGTCCGTTCTTTATAATTGATTCAGTAATTCGCTTTTTAAATTCTGCTGTGTCAATACCTAATAAATTGCAAAACGCTGTTGTATCTACATTCCTGATTTCGGTTGGTGTAACCATCAGGTCGTACATGATGGCATTGTTCAGAATGGCCTTGCCTGTCCTGTCATAAATGATTCCGCGTTCAGGATAAATGATCTTTGGAAAGATTGCATTTTCATCTGCAAGCTTTTTGTATTTACCAGAAATTACCTGGAGATTAAAAAGCTGGGCAAGGATAAGAAGAAAGGAACCAAGAAAAATAAGTCGGATAAATCGGCTCCGGGATTGGTTAAAGACAGACATAGAATATTCGGATAGCTGAAGTGTACATAAAGTTACTATCTGGAAAGTGGTATTCTATAGTTAAATACAGTATAAATTTTAAATAAGAAGAATGGCGGTACAAAGGAGGAATTTTTGAGTTTGGTCCCGATAGCTACCGGGATTGGATTGGGTTGATTAAACGATAGACTTATTACAAAATAATCGGCTGGGTCAAAAAGAGCTTGCAAGTTTGAAGATTCGTTTAGTGAAATGTTGATTACATATCCAACCCGTGCTGATATCGAAAATCTACGTGGTAAAGTATCGATCGTACAGTACTACCAATCATATTTTGGAACCCCATCCAATCCAGATAGCTATGTACAAAATTTCAAATTCAAACCAGATAATCCTCTAATCCTTACCCAATCCTTTAAATCCTGTCAAGCTATATTGGTTCGGAATTTCATCTTCCTTGGAAAGAGCAGCTCAACAGTAAAGATCAAAAGAAGACTTATACCAGTGGAAGCGATCACTTTGATCACAAAGTCGAGGATCGACCCAAACTGAAGCCATTCAAGAAATACCAGGTAGAAATGATGAAGAAAGGTGAGAATGAGTACATACACTCCGTAAGGTGTCCATCCCATTGCACGTGGTGATGGTTCACGAAAATTGAACTCGGAAGAATCTTTTGGAGAAAGTATACCGATTATAAATGGCCTTACATATGCCAGCAGCACACAGGCAGCAGCATGAAGGCCAATGGTCATGCGGAAATAATCTACGCTTAGACCAGTAATAAAAGCTATGATCATCAGGCTGACCCGTGAAATTGAAAAAGGCAACCAGAGAATAAACAGGAAATATATATAGGGTACGATCAATTTGTGAAGTGGTGGAATTTTATACAGCACAAAAACCTGCAGTCCTACAAACAGGCAAAAGCGGATGATATTTCTGACTAGATCGCTCAACTGCCTGTTTTTTTAACCTGGTCAACTTTTTTTCTCGTTGCATTATCCAACGCAACCTGCTCCTCGCGATGCATGTTTTCAACAACAAAAACTTGCTGAAGGTTCAGAAAATTTGCAGTGGTTCTGACCTTAAGAATATAAAAGTTGGTTGTTTTATCATCAATGATTCCATCAATCCTGCCAACCATTTTGCCAGGTGGAAAATTTGAATTGATACTGGTGATCACACTGTCTCCTCTTTGAATGGGGATGCTTTTTGGAATACCCCTGAGAATTACAAAACGTGGATCCTTACCATCCCATTCAATTGTTCCAAAATCTCCTGTCTTCTTTAAAACCGCATTTACCCTGCTTTGCATATGCAACAGGCTCATTACCTGGCTAAAGTTCTCACTTACATTTACTACAAGACCCACCGCACTCAGATCTGAATTGATCACTGCCATATTATCCTTGATCCCATGTCTGGCCCCCCGGTTAATTTGAATGTAATTCTTTTGAGCATTCACTGAATTGCTCACAACCTTTGCATCACGGTACAGGTATCGACGGAAAGCAGGTAAGGTATCAAAATACCTGGCGGTGTCAATTACCTCTGTTGTATTTGTATCGGGAACAAGAAAATTCTCTTTCAGAAGGTTCAGCAGTGAATCATTAACCCGGTGCACTCTTTCATTTTCTTCACGCAGGTGAAAAAAATCATCTACCTGGTCAACCTGTGTATTCAATGAACCAGTTATTTCATTTGCAACACCAAGAAAAGTGGCGCGGTGAAATTTATTGTACTTGAAAAGAAAAGACAATGCAATAGCCTGCAAAGCAATAAATGCAATGAAGGTGAAATAGCGGCGAATAAAAAGGAAGATGTTACGCATCAGGTCAATCGACTTTTAGCACGGCTCCTCGGATGTCGGCAGCTTATCTCATTACAAAAGGATAGCGATCGTAGTTTTTCAAAGCAAGACCTGTACCACGAACAACGCTTTTCAACGGATCGTCGGCAACATGCACAGGCAATTTGATTTTTTGGCTTAATCTTTTGTCAAGGCCTCTTAACAAAGCACCACCACCAGTGAGATACAATCCCCTGCGGTAAATATCAGCCGCAAGTTCAGGTGGCGTTTGTTCAAGTGCTTTCAAAATTGCTTCCTCTATTTTAAAAATGGATTTGTCCAGTGCTTCAGCAATTTCCTGGTAACTCACCATGATCTGCTTTGGAATACCAGTTACAAGATCTCGCCCGTTTACCGGCATGTCATCCGGGGGACTTTCTAGGTCCTTCATAGCAGCACCAATCTGGATCTTGATCTGCTCAGCAGTTCTTTCACCTATTAATAAACTATGGTAACGGCGCAATGCCTCCATGATATCAGCCGTAAATTCATCACCGGCGATACGG
>CAZCKF010000144.1:6449-7491 GCA_964499155.1 uncultured Chitinophagaceae bacterium | reverse complement strand
TGTTCGCCTATCAGGTTTACCCTTCCAGGACAGAAAAAATATGATTCAGGCTCACAATTAAAATTCTTTCTAAACCCTTCTTCCAATTTGCGTTTAATATCTTCCATTTTTATCTTTTATGCATGCCGAAATAAAGAACCTCTTCAGTAAGATCTAAAAAGCTGTATTTGTCCTGCAACAATTTTGCCCGCTCATAATTTGAAGACATAAATTTTTGATGCGCCTCGGTTGTTGGTTGCTGTGCACGGTGTTTTTTTGCAGTAATCACAGATCGAAGTTCCTCAATGATCTTTCTGCTTTCATCATTTATACAACTGCCGAAAAATTTATCAACTACATACTGTGTTGCCAGATAATTGGGATGAACAAGATCAATATCATAAAACCGGTAATCGCGCAATACATCAATAACAAGTTCGTATGCGGGGAAATAATACAGTCTGTCAAATTTTCCAGTAATGTGGTGCACCGCTTCGATCAGCCGTGCCTTACTCCTGTTATTTTCAATTACTCCATCACGTATATGGCGGACAGGACTTATTGTAAAAACGATCTTTAGTTTAGTATTAAATTGAAATAACTGGTGAATGCAATTATCCAGCATCGATATAATGTCATCAATGCTTTGCATTCTTTTTTCAAACCAATCCGCCGGTGCACGATGGCAATTAGAAACCCAGACCTTGTTTGTTTTGAATTTGGCCGCGTTTTCAGAAAGTTTATAAGAAAATGAACTCCCAAGTGTAATGATCAGCCAATCCCCATTTTTTAAAAAATCATGAGCGGCCTGTTGTGATGTATTGATGTTTGCAAGAACTTCATCTTTAACAGTTCCTGAAAAACGGCTGTGATGATCCCAGCTCTGCCAGAGTTCATTTAAATAAAAAAGATCATTCTCAGTATATTTTAATGGTTTTATATAATTCACGAGACTTTGTGTAACACTCCGGGGATCAAATAATATCCCATTTGGGTTTTGCAGAACGGTGAATTTATTTTCTGCCAAAGCTTTTCCGATGTGTTCAGTAAAACATGAACCAGT
>CAZCKF010000144.1:0-6439 GCA_964499155.1 uncultured Chitinophagaceae bacterium | reverse complement strand
ATGATTTTATCCCGATGAGATATCGGCTCAGGTAATTTTTGAGGATCCAGATCGAGCATCAGTTCCATAAACTCAATTGAAAATTTTATTGGCAAGTTGTACAGCTCTGGCGAGTGCCTTCATGTCAAATGCTGGCAAATGGTTTTCCTTTTTAAAATAATCAATCATCAATAGTGTATCCATATTGCCAACAAGTTCATCGTCAGCCATTGGACATCCGCCAATTCCATTGATGGAACCATCAAACCGCATCACGCCATTTTTGAAAGCAGCCGACAATTTTTCTTTCCAGTTTTTATTTGTTGAATGCAGGTGAACTCCTATCTCAGCCTTAAATTCCCGTTGCCTGAATATTTTCATTAGAGAGCTTACCTGTTCTGCAGTGGCTACACCAACGGTATCTGCGATAGAAATAATTTTGACTCCATAATCTAAAACCTGATTTGCATATTGCAACACCATCGATTCGCTGTAAATATCACCATAAGGATTTCCAAATGCCATGGAAAGATAAACCACCAATTTTTTTGAAGACTGTTCACACAAATGCTGAATTTCCTTAACCCGATTCAATCCTTCCACAATACTTGCATTGGTGTTACGCTGCTGAAAAGTTTCTGAAACTGATAAAGGAAAACCCAGGTAATCAATTTTTGCAAATGCAATCGCTTCTTCAGCACCTCTTGTATTTGCAACTATCGCTAGCAATTTTGATTTAGAACCTGCAACATCCAGTTCTTTTAAAACATCCTTTGTATCGCTCATCTGCGGAATCGCCTTTGCTGAAACAAAGCTTCCAAAATCAATGGTATCAAACCCAACTTTTAAAAGTTCATTCAGGTATTTGATTTTCTGATCGGTGGGTATGAAAGTTTTCCAGCCTTGCATGGCATCGCAAAGTTACTAGCGAGGAGGTTAAGACTCAAGATTCAAGAATCAATACTCAATATTCAAGAAAGATTCTATTAAAGGAAGTCACTTGTTTCAAGTAAACACCAACAGTGGGATTTCCCTTTTATTTTAATCCTTAACGGATTTAATAATTTTAAACTATCAAATTTTACTTTTTCCTTCACTTGAAAATTGAATCTCGATTCTTGAGTCTTGAGTCTTCTCACAGTCTTGCCGCAAGTTTCATCTTATCTCTCAACCTGTTAAAAAATTTCATTCGCTCCTTTTCACCAACTCGGCTTAGTTGAGTTGATTTTCGGATAATATTCAGTAAGGCATCGTGCATGTAACCATTGAATTTTTCGTCCTTTGTTGCTACGAAATTGATCACGCTGTGATTGAGGAATGTAATTTTATTGTTATCCAATTCTGCGAGTGCAGTGTTGTCTCCGAGTATGAGTTCGTTATTGAATAAATTATAAGCTCCGGCATTTGGTTTGGGCTCCTCGCCTACTGAAAACTTAACACCTAATTCTGCCTGCTTTTCAAGATGATCTATCAATTTAAAAACGGCACCATAAAGTTTTTTAATGTCATCGTCACTTTCAAAAACATTTGAGTCCCGGTAAAATTCGATCTGCCGAATGGTGCTGTTGATACTTTCAATATTCCATATTTCAGTAGAGGGTATCTGGTTATACAGGTTGACAATTTTTTTAGACATCTCAAGGTGAAAGGGTTCAAGTTCTTTTAACGAGAATTTTTTCCCCTTCAGTTCATCGTAATGCAAAATTGATTTTCTCCATAAAAAAGATTTAAATGAAGAAAGTTCAGGCGTATAAAACTGCAGCATGAGTGGAATATCCTTAGCCAGATAATACATGTGCTTGTTCTTGAAACTATTTATGAATGCAACCTGCTGCAGTGTGTTTTCAAGCCATTTATCAAATACATGATCCGATGCATTTGCAAGCTTACCCGTGAAAATGAATGAATCTGTTTCTAGATGAAGAAACTGATCTATGGATAGGTTATACCGTATTGCCAGTTTTTGAATTTCCTCAAGACTGATGGGTTTTTCACCGCGAATTCGCCTGTATGCGCTGTCATTGCTGATAGAAAGAAGTTCTGCTATTTCATCCACCATCGAAACATGAGAAGGCATCAGGGTTTTAATATGTTGAAAGAATCTGATCTGTGTGGTGGCCTGTTCCATTCTTAGGCAGTTTTGGTGAATCCTGCAAATCGGAGGATTGTTTTTGGTAAAAAAGATCGTCGCCTTCTAAAATAACCTGATTTTTTGCAATTGCCAATTTCGGCTGGACCACCCTGTTACTGTTTCAGTAGTTATTCCCATCCATACCACTAACCGGGTATTTATCAATTAGGGAACCCTTGTTTGCAGAAATAGATTTGACCTAACGATTACTTCACCAAAACCTCGAGACATGAAAAAGCAATGTTATTCCGGAATCATAATCGTGGTTACAATCAGTTCTTTTTTTACATCATGTGTTGGCGGAAGCCTGATTGATGACCCTTACGATGTTGCACCTGCCCGGCAAAGGGAAAATTTCTTCACCACGCCTCCATCTTCCACCCCTGTTCTTTTAAATAAAAACAATGACTTGACCTTTTCATGGCAGCGGGGGATCAATAACATGGCTGTTACGCATGATTTCTCCGGCGCCATGTTGGTCACTGATAATATGGGCATTGCTTCCAAATTCCAGATGGTTAATGATGACAATTATGTGGAGAGAATGAATGGTGGTCGATGGGAAGGTTCAGTTGGCTATGTCAAAAATTACAAAAGTGCAATGATGTTTGAAGTGTATGGCGGTGGAGGATTTGGCACCATCAGGAACACACATCATACGGGTTCCTCGGTTATAAATACCAGCAACTTTTTTATCCAACCCGGGTTGGGGCTGGTAGATAAAAAGGGGCATTTTAAAATAGGCATTGCCTCTCGGTTCGGTGCAGAAAATTTAAATCTTAAATCAGTTTTTTTTGATATGGATCGTGAAAAGATCAATGCACTGGAATTTTCACGTATGAAGGATCAACCTTTCAGTTTTTATGTGGAGCCTTCTTTCATAGGACAGGCAGGATGGAAGGCGATTCAAATAAATACGGGATTTACTCTGAGAGAGGATTTCTCTGACAGGAATTTACACGGCCCAAAATCGAGATACTTTATCGGCCTTTCCTTTCTGTTCAATACCAAAATTGCAGATAACACACATTCCAAAACTCAACAATAAAAAATTATGAAACAGGTCTTAACCATTATGCTGATATCACTTATAGTGTCAACAGCATCTGCACAGCAAACCAATGCCAACTTTCTACCCCTTTCTGAATCGGAATTACTGCTGAAAAAAAGTAAATCTCAAAAAACGACTGCCTGGATACTACTTGGTGGCGGAGTGGGTGCTTTTTTTCTCGGAGCCAATATAATGGCAAATTCATTTGATTGGTGGGTGGATACTAAAACCGATGTCGGAGGAGCCGCGCTTTTTTATACTGGATTAGCTATGATGGGTGGAAGTATTCCTCTTTTTGTAGCACAAAAAAGGAATAAAAAGAGAGCACACTTAATCATGAAATCTGAAAAAGTACAAATGGCACCAGCCATTCAGTCTTCTAATCGACTTTACAGCGCAGGCATTTCCATCACCATTAAATAAACCAATCATGATATCTGTAGTTATGATTTGCAACCATCGTACGCCATATTTATTAACGACCATTGATCTTGTTCAACAGATTGCCGGGGAAATACTGGTTTACAACACGGGTGATGAAGACCTGTCCAAACTTGAATCTAAATGGAGCGGCATCCGTGTAATTTCTGCAAAGTGGGAAGGATATGGTCGAACACGTTATTTGGCTGCACAATTGGCTCGCTATGACTGGATACTGATGCTTGATTCGGACGAGGTACCCGATGATACCCTTCTACGCACAATCAAATCGCTCGACCTCTCCCAGAAAAACTGTGTTTATAATTTAAAGTACAGGAATTTTTTAGGCAGTAAGGAAATGAAATTCGGTGCATGGGGAAACGATTCGCACATCCGGATGGGCAATAGAACCATGATCAAAACAGACCAGGAAATCGTACATGAAAAATTGTTTCTCCATCCTGATTTAAAAATCGTAACGCTTGAAGGGTACATCAATCATTACACTGCCCGGGACATGATCGCGTACACAGCAAAACTTACCGAGTACGCAGATCTGTCGGCGCAAAAATTTTACAGGCTGGGAAAAACGGCTGGTTTGAAATTGTACCTCTCTCCACTATTTGCGTTTTTACGAAACTATATTTTCAAATTTGGAATACTTGATGGCAGGGAGGGTTTTCAATGCGCCTGGATCATATCGTGGTACACTTTTCTGAAATATGCCCGACTTGAAGAATTGTACCAGGCAAAAAGGTTGAAAATAAATATCAGAGTTAATGAGGGAGTATTGGCGGTGGGAAGAAACTGAGAAAGATGTACGATATACGATGTACGATGTACGATGTGCATTTCGAATGCGAGAAAGCATCTATCTTTTATAATATCACACTACGGAGCATTGGACATTGGATATTGGATATTGGACATTCGTTATACGATGAACGATGTGCATTTCGGAAAGCTAGAGCCAACTATCTTTCTTAATACTATACTACGAAGCGTTAGACATTGGACATTGGATATTGGACATTCTATGTAAGATGTGCATTTCGAAAGCTAAAGGCAATCATCTTTTATAACAACACACTACGAAGCATTGGACATTGGACATTCGATATTGGACATTGGACATTCAATAACGATGTACGATGTGCCCTTACGATAACGATTGGGAATTTAGTGTTTTATAAAGCATCTACTTTATCCCGCATGGCGCGGAAAAATTTCCTGCGTTCGCGTTCTCCGGTTGCACTAAGAAGTGTGCCCCTTGAGACAAGTGTATAGAAATAATCAAATGACCTGTCAGTAAACCGCTGGTCAGAGGTCATGATGTAGTCCATAACATTATAAGCCACGATGGACGAACGTTTTCCATCAAGTTCAGTGTAAATGGAATTACTACCGAGCATCACTTCATTAAAATATAACTGGAGTGATGCAAAATGGCTTACATCGGTTGCGCCTGGAAAAAATTTGCATCCAACCTCCGTTTGATTTTCGATGTGATCGATCGTTTTCTGAAATGACTGTTTTACATTTTCAAAATCATTCCTTGTTGCAAACATGCCTGAATCACGGTAGTATATTATTTGGTGGACTGTACTGTTGATACTTTCAACATTCCACAATTCAATTGAAGGAAGAATATTGTACTCTTTTAGAATTTGTTGCCCCGTTTCAAAATGTTCTGTAAAGGGATATTTATCAAAGGAATATTTTTCGGTGGCCATTGATTTATCGTTGAACAACGATTTAAGCCAGAAAAATGTTTTAAAAGCTGCTATTTCGGGGAAATAAAAGAACTGGAATATCGGCATGTCCTTGCAGAGGTACAGAAGCTTCCTTTCCTTAAATGAATTAAAATATTTCATTTGTCCCAACACACCTTTCAGGTACACTCCAAACTCCATTTGCCGCTGGTTGATATCCGGGGCGAAAAACACAATACTGTTTGATTTTAATTGGAGCAATTGATCCATCGATACATGGAACTTGTCGCACAATAATTTAATCTCGTTTAGTGAAAGGGGCTTTTCTCCACGTATGCGACGATAAGCACTGTCAGAACTGATATCTAATAGCTCGCACAACTCATCCGCAAGCGACAGATGTTTCGGCAATGATGCTTTAATGTGGGCAAAAAATTGCTGCTGAAGGTCAATGGAATCGGTGGTGGTCGAACTCATGACTCAATTAAAATACGGATTTTCCGTAATTCACACAAACAGATTAAGGATAATCCGGAAATGGAACACCCGCCTGCTGGTTAATTATTTCCCTTCATTAATGCATGATAGCAGCACAATATTGATGTGTCAATTTTCCATTTATTGGGTTTACTCTGCAGTTTTTTCAGTTATGAATGCCTTGTTGTGATTCGCAGTTTTGAAGTGCAAATCAAAATTTTCTGTTATGCGACACAAACTGCTTCTCACCGCACTGATATTCATCATCTGCTTTACCAATGCATTTGGATCTGATTCCCTGAACCGAAAAAAAGCAATCAATTTTTACATAGTCGACAAACCCAAAACAGTGGATATTTTCGCCCGCCTGGTGATCATGCGTGCTAAAACAAGGGCTAGGAAATCCAAAGAAAAAATGGTTGTTTTTGTTGTATCATCAGCAAAGGAAATGAATGAAAAGATCACAGCCTACCTTACCGGGAAAGATGCTGTTATCGGAACTCTATGGTTTGATTCCCACGGAAAATATAAAAATGGTTATTCATCTTTCAGTCTAGGAACGGATGAATTCAATTGGAAAACAGTGAGGGATACTGCCTATCAGAATAAGTTGAAGCCACTTGGCAATTTTTGTACCCCAAACACAAAAATTGCAATTGGCTCATGTTA
>CAZCKF010000143.1:0-7529 GCA_964499155.1 uncultured Chitinophagaceae bacterium | reverse complement strand
GCACCATTGCACTTTCATGCTTGTTTGCTGTCGCCATTCCAATTTTCTTATTGCTTGCCGCGTGGGGAATTTACAGGGATGAGAAGCTGATTAAGAGCCTGGACAGGTTGAGGTAATTTTTGATTTTTGGTTTTTGATTTTTGATTTGCGCAGACCAAAGAAATTACAGTCTGGTTTTCTAATTCGAATAATTAAGTAAGAAGCTTTTCACATTACTTCTTATGACGTTTTGGACATTGGACATTGAATATTCCTATATATATTCTGTCTGGTGAAAACACCACGCTCCAGGAAGAATTTTCTTACTTTTTTTACGTCATTCTCACTTGGAATCGCTTCGTGATTGATCGAGTTTCGTATTCGCTCGCAACAATGAGTGAATCGAAATGAAACTGCTTTTTTTATTGATCATTTTTTCCATTCATGCATCTGCACAAAACCTCGTGATCAGCCAGGTATATGGTGCAGGAGGAAATGCTGGTGCAACCTTCAATGCTGATTATGTTGAAATCTTTAACCCGGGAAATAATGCAGTTTCATTATCAGGCTGGTCTATCCAATATGCCAGTGCATCAGGTACATCCTGGAGTAAAACAGATCTTGCCGGGAATATTGATGCAGGACGATTCTTCCTGGTTCAATTAAGTGCAACAGGAGCAAATGGTTCGCCTCTGCCTGCGCCAGATCATATTGTTACTCCTGGGATAAACATGGCATCTGCTTCAGGAAAGGTTGTACTTGTAAATCACAACAACACAATTTCAGGGTGTCCTGTTTCTTATGTTGATCTGGTTGGATATGGCACATCCAATTGTTTTGAAGGATCAGGTGCCTGCCCATCTTTATCAGCATCGCTTGCAGGGATCAGGCAAAACAGTGCATGCACAGATAATAACAATAATGCAACGGATTTCATAAGTACTACACCACTTCCACGTAATTCTTCTTCACCGCCTGTGCTTTGTTCTCTGCTTCCAATTACCTGGGGAGAAATATTTGTTGTACAGGAAAATAACAATGTGAAAATAGATTGGGAGAATCTGGATGCATCGGCAGTCACGTTTTTTGAAATTCAACGTGCACAACAGAACCAAACATTTACATCGATAGGGAAAGTTTATCCTTCAAATAATGACAGGTATCAATTCCGCGATAAAAAACCCATTCCTGGTTTAATTCAATACCGGATCCTCGCGATTGAAACAACCGGTGATACCAGTACAAGTAAGATCATACTTGTACTTGTTCCAAAAACATTGGAGTTGACACTCCACCCCAATCCTGCAAGAAATGTTTTACATATCCTGTGTCCCATGTTTTCTAATGATATTACAACAATTAAAATTTTATCTGTAAATGGGAATGTGATGTGCAGTAAAACTATAAATACAAATGATGGTGAGGTAAGTATGAATATTGAAAAACTGCCGCCGGGAATCTATAACGTGTCAATCGAAAATGGTTCCCAACGTGTGCGAAGAATGTTTGTGAAGCAGTGATGGCGGTTAGACGAGTCGGGGGCCTTTGGGTCCCCTTCTTCAATTTCAATTTTTGATTTTTGGTTTTTGATTTTTGATTGCTTTACAGATCGAAAAAATCCATAAACCTGCAACACCAAAATAAAATTCAATTTGTAATTGCTAAAAAATCGAACTAAAGGTATTACGGTTAAATAATGATTGTTCGATCTAAGGGAAATCAAAAATCCAAAATCAAAAATCCAAAATCTTACAGATACTTCCCCGTGTGGCTCCCCACAATCTTCTTCACTCCACTCGGAGGTCCTGCGTAAACAAGATATCCTCCGGCATCGCCAGCCTCTGGGCCCAGATCGATCAGCCAGTCGGCATTTTTTATAACATCTGTGTTATGTTCAATCACAATGATCGAATGCCCCTGTTCGATGAGGGCATTAAATGATGTGAGGAGTTTTTTAATATCGTTGAAATGCAATCCTGTTGTCGGCTCATCGAATATGAATAAAATTTTCCCTGATCCTTTACCTCTTCCCAAAAATGAAGCAAGTTTTACTCGTTGAGCTTCTCCACCTGATAGTGTATCTGAAGATTGTCCAAGCTTGATATATCCGAGACCAACATTGCTAAGCGGACGGATGGCATTGACAATGTTTTTTTCATCCTTAAAAAATTCCACAGCATCATCCACACTTGTTTCGAGCACATCATGAATGCTTTTTCCCTTGTATGTTACTTCAAGCACTTCTTCTTTGAATCGCTTCCCCCCACATACTTCACAAACAAGATGCACGTTGGCAAGGAACTGCATTTCAACAACCTGCTCCCCCTCTCCTTTGCATGCATCACACCTTCCTCCATCAACATTGAAAGAAAAATGTTTGGCCTGGAATCCTCGCATTTTACTCAGTGGCTGTTTGGAATACAAATCGCGGATCTCGTCGTATGCTTTTATATATGTAATTGGATTGCTCCGGGAAGATTTTCCGATTGGGTTCTGGTCAACCATTTCGATCTGGGCAATGCTTTCAACATCACCTGAAATCGTTTTGTGCAAACCAACTTTATCTGCAAACTCGCCCTTGATCTTTTTTAATGCGGGATAGAGTATATGTTTGACAAGCGATGTCTTTCCACTTCCACTAACACCACTCACAACACACAAAACATTTAAGGGAAATTCAACATTGATGTCCTTTAAATTATGCTGGCGCGCAACCTCAACTTTAATGGATTCATTCCATTTACGGACAGACTTTGGAACACCAACAGACAATTCACCTTTCAAATACCTGCCAGTAAGGCTTCGATCATTTGCAATTATCAAATCATAATCGCCTTCAGCTATTACCTCTCCTCCCAAATGTGATGCAAGCGGTCCCATGTCAATTATATGGTCGGCCTCACGCATCATCATTTCATCGTGTTCCACCACCACAACTGTATTGCCGAGATCACGCAATTCTTTTAAAACACGAATAAGGTTTTTTGTATCTCGTGAATGCAAACCAATCGAAGGTTCGTCTAGAATGTACAATGAGTTTGTAAGATTGCTTCCCAGGCTCCGTGTCAGTTGAATTCTCTGTGATTCGCCGCCGCTGAGTGAATTCGCAAGCCGGTTCATGGTGAGATAACCGAGACCAACATTCAACAGCGTATCCAACCGATGATTTATTTCGATCAGAATTCTTTGTGCAATTTGTTTTTCAGTGTGAGACAAATGCTCGTTCAAATCGCTGAACCATTTTTTTAATTCAACAACAGGCATTTCACTGAGCTCGCCAATATTTTTTTCATTCACCTTTACATACAAGGCTTCTTTGCGCAACCGGGATCCTTTGCATTCATGACACAATGTTCTTCCGCGGTACCTGCTAAGCAAAACTCTGTACTGAACCTTGTATAGATTCTGTTCCACTTCCTTAAAAAAATCATTGATGCCATCCACGTAATCATTGCCTTCCCATATAATATTGTACTGCTCTTTTGTGAGTTCTGCAATGGGTTTATGTACTGGAAAGTTGAACTTCCTCGAATTTTTAATAAAATTATCCTTCCACTTTCCGAGTTTTTCACCCTTCCATGGAGCAATCGCTCCTTCATAAACACTTAATCTTCTGTCGGGAATTACCAGGTCTGTGTCGATTCCAAGCACCAGTGAAAAACCTTCACACACAGGACATGCACCAAATGGATTATTAAAGGAGAAAAGATTTGGAGCTGGTTCTTCAAAGAGCATTCCATCCAATTCAAACCGGTTATTGAAATGAAGCTGTTTTTTCCCGTCTATTTCAATATACACATCACCCTCACCTTCATAGAATGCCGTGTTTACTGAATCGGCCAGGCGATGCTTGTCATCATCGTCAAATTCTTTTGTGACAATCCTGTCAACCAGTACAAATGCTTCAGCCGGTTTTTTTATAATAACAGAAGTCTTTTTCTCCAGTTCTTCATCGATGCGCAATACCTCCCCATTCGCATACAATCTTGAAAATCCTTTTTGGATCAGGATATTTAATTCCTCTTTTGGATCACGGTTGCGATGCTGGGGAAATCGGAAAAGAATAAAAACTTTTTGATCAGGTGGCAGAGTTGTAATTGCATTAACCACATCGGTAACATCATCTTTTTTTACCTGTCGGCCTGAAACTGGAGAGAATGTTCGGCCAACTCTTGCAAATAATAATCGTAAATAATCATACACTTCGGTCATGCTGCCGACTGTACTACGTGGTGTTCTTGTAATTACTTTTTGTTCGATTGCAATGGCAGGTGATAAGCCCCGGATGTAATCAACATCGGGTTTGTCCATTCGATTCAGGAATTGCCGGACATATGCACTAAGGCTTTCTGCGTAGCGGCGCTGACCCTCTGCAAATAATGTATCAATGGTAAGGGATGATTTTCCGGAGCCGGAAACACCTGTCACAACAACGAGCTTATTCCTTGGAATTGCGACACTTACGTTCTTCAGATTGTGCTCGCGTGCGCCCTTAATAAATATGGATTGATCGGGAATAAGTTTTTCCTTAACTGCAACTTTTTTTACCCTGCTGACCTCTTTCATCATCTTTGAAGAGGGCAAAGGTAACCCCCGAAACACCGAAAATTTTTAATTGATTAACAAGTCTTTTACAAAAAAGTGGAGGGACACAGGGGGGCGAAATTTGTATAGTTCAAAAATTCATATATATTTACTGTCAAATCCAATTATTCTGAAACCAAATTCTATCTCGCCTATTGCATAAACTTCTACGCAGCTTTTTTATTGTTTTATTTATTGCCAATATCCAAAAACCACTCTAAACCTGTAGGAGTTTATGAAAACTTTGTCAAAAAAGACCGATCATGAATTGATCCATCTATTTGTCGATGGAAATCTTGATGCCCTTGAAGCACTGGTGCTTCGCCATAAGGACAAGCTTTACACCTCGATCCTGTTCCTGGTTAAAGACAAGTATCTTGCCGAAGATATTTTCCAGGACGTTTTTATCAGAATTATTGACACCATGCGTAGCGGTCGCTACACCGAAGAAGGCAAATTTTTGCCATGGGCCATGCGAATTGCCCACAATCTTTGTGTGGACCACTTCCGTAAGGTGAAGCGTACACCAACGATTAAAAATGGTGACGACAAGGACATTTTTGAAGTGCTCAATTTCACCGAAGATTGTGCACAGACAAAAATGATCAAGCGTCAGAGCCATGATCGCGTTCGCGCAATGCTGGATCTGTTGCCAGAAGACCAGCGCGAAGTGATCATCCTGCGTCATTACGCAGACATGAGCTTTAAAGAAATCGCTTCTGTTACAAATTGCAGCATCAATACCGCACTCGGTCGTATGCGTTATGGCCTGATCAACCTGCGTAAAATGATGGTGCAAAAGCAGATCGCGCTTTAAATATTTGTCATTCTGTTTCTCCCACCGAAAACTAGAATGATCGCTTGCCAACAAGATCACCAGCACGGTAGGCTGATACAGGATGACACCGAATTAGAACCCCGCGATGCGGGGTTCTTTATTTTGGATTTTTGATTTTGGATTTTGGATTGGGCTCTCCTAACCGATTAAAATAATGGAAAGAAAGTAGCTAGGTTGAAGATTCCGATGTTCACTGACCATTCTTATGGATGAAAATTTTAAATTGGAATATTGATCCATTAAATCGTGGAGCTCATTGTTATCATTAATGTAGCTACGAAGCATTGGACATTGGATATTGGATATTGGACATTAGATATTGATATTGGATCTTGGATATTTGCAACTAACTGCTCCGTTTAAAAGTCTTTATAAAGTCTATGAAAAAGATTGGATTTCTGCTTTTTGGGCTTTGTGTTGTATTCGCTGCGAATGCACAATATGATCCAGAGAAGATCAATAAAACGACAGTTGCGATTTTGAACCAGGCACTGGAAAAATCTCAAAATGGAGAATTGCCTGCTGCCATTGTTTTACTTGAACAGGCAGTGAAAAACGAACCAAGATATCTTGATGCATGGGTACTGATGGCTGCAGTACATGGAACGGATAAAAAGTATGCAGAGAGTGTGGCAGCATATGAAAAAGCTTTTTCAATAGACCGTGAATATAGTTTTGAATATTTGCTCCCCTATTCCATCAATCTCGCAGGAATGGGTGCATTTGAAAAAGCGCTTGAAGCAATCAATACATTGCTTGCACGCGAAAACATTAACCCCAACACCAGGAAGGCTGCAGAGTACCGAAAGCGCACATATGAATTTGCAGTTGATCTTGCAAAAAATCAAACGCTAGCTCAATATGTTTTTACACCTCGCAATTTGGGCGAATCGATCAATACCGAAGTTTCAGAATATTTTCCTTCCCTTACGCTCGATGGCAGCGAACTAGTTTTTACTCGGCGTATCCGAAACATGAATGAAGATTTTTATTACAGCAAACAAAATGCTCAGCAATGGAACAAGGCATTGGAATTACCAGGTGAAGTCAATACTCCTTTAAATGAAGCTGCACAAAATATTTCTCTCGACGGTCAATGGCTTGTATTTGCAGCCTGTAACCGACAGGATAGTTATGGTGGCTGCGATCTGTATATTTCTTACATGACACCACAGGGATGGAGTGAAGCAATCAACCTGGGAGGTACTGTTAATTCAGATCAGTGGGATTCTCAACCAAGTCTTTCGCCAGATAAAAGACAATTGTATTTCACAAGCCGCAGGTTTGATGGATATGGAGGAAGTGATCTGTATGTTAGTTCAATGCAGTCAAGCGGTAAATGGGGAACACCCGTCAACCTTGGCCCAGCTATTAATACAAAAGGCGACGAAGCATCACCATTTATACATTCCGATAATCAGACACTCTACTTTACTTCGAATGGATTACCCGGTTATGGTAAAGAAGATATTTATTTAGTGAGAAGAGATTCTGCAGGATTGTGGGCGAAGCCCGAAAATCTTGGGTACCCGATCAATACCATTGAAACTGAAGGAACCATTTTCATTGCTTCTGATGGCAAGACTGCTTATTATGCAAGTGATCGCGCTGACAGCCGGGGCGGACTTGATATTTACAGTTTTGAACTTCGTGAAAAAATTCGCCCTCATCGCACGCTGTGGGTGAAGGGTAATGTATTCGATAAAAAAACAACAAAAGGATTACCATCAACTGTTGAACTTATTAATCTTGAAAATGGTCATGCACTCTCGCGTGTACAAACAGACGAGTTTGGGAATTATCTCATCACGCTGCCCGTGGGAAAAGATTATGCATTCAATGTGAACCGTCGCGGGTACTTGTTTTATTCTGATAATTTTTCATTGAAGAACAGAACCCCGGATTCTACGTATGAAAAGAATATTCCTCTGCAACCGATTGAGGCCAATGCCATGATCGTATTAAAAAATGTTTTCTTCGACGTCAACCAATTTGAATTAAAACCTGAATCACGCGCTGAGCTGGATAAAGTTGTTCAGTTGCTGAATGAAAATCCTACTTTAAAAATTCAGATATCCGGACATACAGATAATGTGGGCAAGGCTGCCGACAACCAAGTCCTTTCAGA
>CAZCKF010000142.1:0-7545 GCA_964499155.1 uncultured Chitinophagaceae bacterium | reverse complement strand
GAAACCACAAGTACGGTTCTTGCTGCTTCATCAGAAAGGTTTACACAGATCATACCGACCACACCGTCGCCGCCATTATCTACTTCAATTCCCGCTACACCAATTGCACCTCTACCGGTGGGGCGAACTTTTGATTCATGAAAACGAATGGCACGACCGCTTTTAACAGCCATCATGATTTCACTGTTTCCATCTGTAAGCTTTGCTTCGAGCAATTCATCTCCTTCAAGAATTGTAATTGCATTTACTCCAGTCTGGCGCGGCCTGCTGAAATCTTCAAGAGCCGTTTTCTTGATGATGCCCTTTCGCGTACAGAGTACAATATTATGATTCATTACAAAATCAACATCCTTCAAATCTTTCACATCGATAATGGCACGCACTTTATCATCCGGGCTTATTTGCACGAGATTCTGTATGGCTCTTCCCTTACTGGTCTTATCTCCTTCCGGAATCTCATATACATTCAACCAGTAACATCTGCCTTTTTCTGTGAAAAATAACATGGTATGGTGCGTGGATGCAACAAATAAATGCTCGATATAGTCCTCGTCGCGAGTACGCCCCCCGATGGCCCCCCTTCCTCCCCGCTTTTGCTGGCGGTATTCGGTTGCTGAAGTTCTTTTGATATAACCCAAATGAGAAATTGTAATTACAACATCTTCTTCTTTGATCAGGTCTTTGATGCGCACTTCATCATCCAGGTATGTTATTTCAGTTTTTCTTGCATCACCAAATTTATCCCTGATCTCCTGCAGTTCTTTTTTGATAACATCAAATCGAAGGCGTTCATCTCCCAGTAATTCTTTCAGGTGTGCAATGAGTTTCATCAATTCATCAAATTCTTCGCGGATCTTGTCACGCTCCATACCTGTAAGGCGCTGTAGACGCAATTCGAGAATGGCCTTAGCCTGGATATCATCAAGTCCCCAACCTGCATTTACAAGATTTTCCTTTGCAGCATCAGGTGTTGCAGAACTGCGGATCATTGCAATCACCTCATCGAGATGATCAAGTGCAATAAGATAACCCTGCAGTATATGCGCTTTTTTCTCAGCTTCACGTAATTCAAACTGTGTGCGTCGAACAATTACTTCATGGCGGAAGTCGACGAATTCGCTGATCATTTCACGAAGACTAAGCGTTCTTGGTCTTCCTTTTACAAGCGCAACATTATTGATACCGTAACTGGTTTGTAGTTCGGTATGCTTAAAGAGCTGGTTAATGACCACATTGGCAACAGCATCGCGCTTCAGGTCTATGACGATTCGTGTACCTTCTTTCTGGTTAGATTCGTTATTAACATGGGTGATGCCTTCAACAATTTTTTCATTTACAAGTTGACCGATCCTGTCACAAAGTGAATCACGGTTAACCTGGTAAGGCGTCTCAGTAATAACAATTTGTTCTCTGCCGCTTGGTTTTGTATCAACATGCAATTTTCCTCTCAATACCACACGCCCTCTCCCAAAATGCATGGCAGCTTTTACACCCTCCATTCCGTAAATAGTACCACCTGTTGGAAAATCTGGTGCTTTTACGAAATGCATCAATTCTTCCGTTGTGATTTCTCGGTTGTCTATGTAAGCAACACAGCCATCAATAACTTCGGTAAGGTTGTGTGGCATAATGTTGGTCGCCATACCTACGGCGATCCCACTCGATCCGTTGATCAGAAGCTGTGGTATTCTTGCTGGCAATACGGTTGGTTCGCGAAGTGAATCGTCGAAATTGAACTGGAAATCGACTGTTTCTTTTTCAATGTCCATCAGCATGTATTCCGCAATGCGGTGCAGCCTCACTTCCGTATATCGCATTGCAGCTGGACCATCTCCATCCTGGCTACCGAAATTTCCCTGGCCATCAACCATGGTATACCGCATGCTCCATTCCTGGGCCATTCGTACCATCGCATCGTATACAGATCCATCACCATGCGGGTGATACTTACCCAGCACCTCTCCCACTATTCTTGCTGATTTCTTGTAAGGGCGGTTATATGCAAGCCCGAGTTCGTTCATTGCATGCAGGATCCGACGGTGAACAGGCTTCAATCCATCACGCACATCCGGAAGCGCACGACCCACGATTACCGACATCGAGTAATCGATGTAGGCAGTCTTCATTTGCTCCTCAATATTTATCGGGATGATACGGTTAAAATCACTGGTTTGCTCAGGCTGAAATGTGTCTTCCATTCGTTGTTTTTAGTGCAGAAAAAGTGGCCGTTCAGACGGCTGCAAATGTACCGTTTTCCGGGCGCATAACCTGATGAGAATGCATGGTTACGGAAGAAGTTTTTCCACTTTTGTTGAGAATATTTTTAAGAATAAAAATGTGGCAGAATTCTTGGTGATAAATGTGTGGACGGATTGGAAAACTTTGGCCAGGTTCTTAGCTGTTTACTTATAACATCCCTTTGACACTACCCGGCACAGATTTTTCGTCTTTACAATAATACAATTGGACGTAGGAGTAAAATGGCAACATACCTTCTTTTGAGGGATAACAAGCAGAAAGGACCTTTCACTTTCGAACAGCTCTCTTCGCTGG
The DNA here is from genome assembly GCA_964499155.1 of uncultured Chitinophagaceae bacterium. Classification (GTDB taxonomy): domain Bacteria; phylum Bacteroidota; class Bacteroidia; order Chitinophagales; family Chitinophagaceae; genus CAZCKF01. Next base: position 4,992 of record CAZCKF010000142.1, on the reverse strand, counting down.
GGCTGAAACCCTATGATCTTGTCTGGGTGGAAGGAAGAAGCGCTGCATGGCGTTATCCAAGTGAAGTTGCTGAATTAAAAAACATAGCTCCTGTTGTTGAAGAACAGCCTTACGACCGGTTTTACAAAAAGCCCGAAGAACTTTCCGTATCCAAAGAAGAAGTAAAACAAACCATTGCGAGAGAGGAAATCAAGCAAACCGAAGTTCGTTCACCAAATTATCAAAAACAAAATGAAGCAGTCAATATCCAACCTGTTGAAAAAACTCTTTCCCAGGTCAAAAAAATCTTCGTCTCCCTACCTGGTTCCAGTGCCGGTACGAGTAAAACCCAATCCGAGAAACCTGCCGAACAGATAAAAGAAGTTAAAAGGGAAATCAAGGAAATCAAATCGCAGCCCTGGTCTTCTTATCAGCCCGACCTTCAAAAAGAAGAACCGAAGGAAATAAAAACTCCGGAACCCAATCCCTGGGAAAATGATTATAAACGCAGGCGAGAACTTTTTGAAAAAACCAAAAGTGTGTCTCCTTCTGAATCTGCCTGGAAACAGGAACTGGATAGAAGAAAGTCCGTGGATCTGCAGAAGGAAGAACGCTCAATTCCCGTGTGCAACCTGGATGAGGATGTAAAACTTGAGACCAAGTTTTCCAAACCGCTTGACGAGATTAAGGAAATGTATGTTCAGAACCTGCTTGATAAAAAGAAATCACGCAGAAAACCTGTTATGTCAGGCATGATGGGCACAGTCATTATCATTGTTCTTCTCGTTGGTGTGATCATCGGCCTTGTAGTTAACAACATCAGTTTTGGAAACAATGACCTGGCAACCCTTCCAGCAAATACCCAGGAACAAAAGGGATTGCCCGAAAATGAAGACGCTACTAAAAACGCTAATAACGAATTGTCGCTCGGTGCAATCAATACATCAGATACAAAGAATGAAGAGCTGGTTCAGAATGATGAAGAGCAGACCAATACTCAAACATCAACTGAACTAACCAACGCGATCAGGAATACAAAACCTCTTACGAATAAATCGGATAAATCATCTTCCAAAGAGAAAACTTCTGAAGAAAACAATTCAGCAGAATTCGATACACCACAGGGCTCAGTTACCAACAGCAATGGAGAAAGACAGAGAGCAGTCCGCACAACTTCTGGTGGAACCTCAGAAACACAACCCCGAATTTTTGAATCAGAAGAAGAGATCAAGGCTTCTTTGCGCAAACAGGTAAGTGTTAAAAGCAATAATTATCGAAAAGGAACCTTTGGTGGGATCTTTGATCTTCAACTGACGGTCAACAACAGTTCAAAATTCGTTCTTGATGAAGTGGTTGTTGAAATTCAATATATCAAACCAAATGGCGAACCACTCAAAGCTGAAAAAGTTCGATTCAAAGCGGTTCCTGCCCATGGTACTTCGACACTGTCCATTCCCCCGAATAACCGTGGTACCAAAGTGAATTTTCACATCCTGAATATTAGGTACAAAGAGAGATTGGATGATGTAGCGGATTCTAATTAATTAGTTACACCTTTATTTATTAAAGAGCAAAGGGCAAAAGGCAAAAGCAATGCTTTCTGCTAATTTGTAGGTCATCCCAAATATTTTATTTTTATTAATCACCTTTTATAACTTTCCAAAACTTACTAAGTTTTTAAAAAATACTCGCTGGAAAAAGCGTTGCCTGTTTCCAATTGCTAGTACCAATTCTTGAATTATTATCTTGCCAGGTTTTACGCATTCTTCTCACAAATACAAAGACTCGTCTCCCGGTGTATTTTTTTCTATGTTATTCTAGATACAACTAAACCATTGCCTTTTGCTCTTTGCCCTTTTTTCAATCGTGTTTTTCTGACTTTTTTAAAGAAAAATCTCATAAAATCTAATCAAGCATCTCCCCTTCACACAATACATTCGTAGCATGAAACGGATCCTTCTGTTTGGCGCGGGGAAATCTGCAACGATTCTGATAGAATACCTATTGCAGCATGCACATGAGGAGATATGGCAACTGATTATTGTTGATAAGGATCTGCAGCTTGCTCAAAACAAGATTGGTAAAAATCCATATGGACTTGCCGTTTCGTTTGATACAAATGATGCATCGTTAAGAAAGAAATATATAAGCGAAAGCAACCTGGTGATTTCAATGCTTCCTCCTGACCTACATGCACTTGTTGCATCAGACTGCCTGGAATTTAAAAAGCATTTGATCACTGCATCCTATGTCGATCCAGCCATTCGCGCTATGCATGAAGAAGTGAAAAACGCAGGCATTCTTTTTTTGTGTGAAATGGGTCTCGATCCTGGTATTGATCACATGAGTGCAATGCAGATCATTCATGATATACAGGCTAAGGGCGGAAGAGTTACATCATTTAAATCACACTGCGGAGGACTTGTTGCTCCTGAAAGTGATGACAATCCCTGGCATTACAAGATCAGTTGGAATCCGAGGAATATTGTACTGGCTGGAAAAGCAGGTGCCCGTTACCGTGAAAATGGGGAGGAAATCAATCTTCCATATGAGCAACTGTTTTCTTCTGAAAAAATGATCGAAACCCCGGAAACCGGGTTTCTGTGCTGGTATCCCAATCGAGATTCTTTGAGTTATCCTTCCCTGTATGGAGTTGAAAATGCTGAGACTTTTTTGCGAACCACTTTGCGTCACCCCGATTTTATTTATGGATGGAAAAATATCATTGACCTAAAACTGACGGATGAAACGCCGGTATACGAAACCGATAACAAAACGCTGATGGATGTTTTCCGGGAGCACATGAACAAGGCCGGATTTTCGGACTGGTTGCAAAAAAAGCTGATGGAGCGTTTCACACAAACCAGGGAACTGCTTGATAATATGATGAAATTGCTGGAAGCGGAAGAACAGGCTATGGAACAGGGAGAAGAAATTCCGGATAACCTGATGATGGTGGATGACAATGGTGAACTGGAAAACGTTCCGATGGAAGAAATAAAAAACACGGCGGCAGGTGTGATGGCGCATAAAATGCACGAAGCGAACCTGACCCTAAAACAACTTTTCTTTCTCGGCATGGATGACGACAAAACTTTTATCAACCGTGGTCTTTGCAGTGCTTCTGATTTTCTTCAATTCGCACTTGAAAAAAAATTGGCGCTACAACCTCATGACCGCGATATGATCGTTATGATACACGAGATCGGGTATGAATTGGATGGAAAAAAGGAAGAGATTGTGAGCACTCTCGTAGTGAAAGGTGAAAATGCCAACAAAACCGCTATGGCAAAAACGGTGGGTTTACCAATGGGAATTGCAGCGAAACTGATACTTGATAAAAAACTTACTTTATCCGGTGTGCACATCCCCACACTTCCTGAAATTTATCAACCTGTACTGGATGAACTCGCAGATCATGGAATTCGGTTTACGGAAACAATAAAGGAATAATGAATAAGCACCATCCTTTGTGAAACTGAATTATTCGTTGCGCTCAATCAAGCAAACGCACGAAGAATTTCTTTTAATTCCCCCACCCCTTCTGTTGCGGGCTTTTCAATAGCGGTTAAATTAAATAACGGAGAAATATATGGGATCCGTTTGTCGATGATGTATTTCGGAATTTCCATTTTGGTATAATCAATAAGCCCTGCGGCCGGATATACTGCAAGCGAAGTACCCACCACAACAAAAATATCTGCTGAGCGCACAAGTGGAATGGCATGTTCAATCATGGGCACCGGTTCTTCGAACCAAACAATATCAGGCCTGTATTGAAAACCATCTTCTGCACAATCACCAATTAAAATATCTCTACGAATTTCTTTTTTAATTGACCGATCATTTTCACTGCACATTTTCAAAATTTCTCCATGCAGATGCATTACATTTTTGGATCCCGCACGTTCGTGCAGATCGTCGATGTTTTGTGTGATGATATGTACATCAAAATTCTTTTGCAGTTCAGCCAATCCATAATGCGCAGCATTGGGTTCGGCTTCCAATACATTTTTTCTACGAAAATTATAAAACTCGAGCACGAGTTGCGGATTTCTTCTCCATGCTCTCGGAGTAGCTACATCTTCAATATCATAACCCTCCCACAATCCATCACTGTCGCGGAATGTTTTTAATCCACTTTCAGCGGAGATGCCAGCTCCACTCAGCACAACCAATCTTTTCATGCGATGAAGTTAGGGATAGTTGAAAGGTTGGAATAGTTCAAAGTTTTAGAGAGACAGTGTGAAGCGTGCAGCGAAAAGCAGCATCCTAAGGTTTTTCCAAAATAATTTTCTTTCTCCGATATTTAAAGAATGTCCAAAGAATAAAACCGCCGAGGAGGATTGGCCAAATGGTAACAATACCAAGCAAGATCTCGCCGCACCATTTAATTCCTGAAGTAAATGAATCCAGGAAACGTGCTGCGTATGAGGGTTTGTCAGGTTCTTTGGCTGCAGGATTCAGTACCTGGAAATATTCGAGGTTGATCGTGCTCAGGGCTGACATGTATTGAAGATGCTGCAACCTGCCCGCGGTTACTTCCATGTCCTCCTGTATTGAATTGATCTCAGCCTGCACATCGAGGATCTCCTGCATATTTTTTGCTTGTTTCAGCAGATCAAGATACCTGTAACGAACTTGTTTTTTTGTTTCAAGCCTCGATCTTGTATCAACAACATCAGTTGTTACATCATCAGATGAAACCTTTTTAACCAGCAATTCCTTGACGTTTGAAGTCAACTGATGTACAACATTGTCAAATTGGTCAACCGGCACACGAATCATCATTTTATTCTGAGAACGATATTCCGTTTTATCCTGCACTTCAGTGGAAACATAACCTCCCGCATTATGTACTGTTTCCCGTACATATTTAGAAAACGCATTGAAATCTTTTATTTCGGCGGAAACATCTGCAGTCTTGATTATTTTTTTATTCCAGTCGGTTCTTACTGCAACCTGTGAAGGTGTTTGATCAGGTGGAGAAAAGTGTTTAATTGTATCAACCTG
>CAZCKF010000141.1:5573-7557 GCA_964499155.1 uncultured Chitinophagaceae bacterium | reverse complement strand
TGCTGAATTTGTTTCTGAACAAGTTGCCGGTAATTATGCAGAGGTCAGACTTGCTCAACTCGGAAAGTCTAATGGAACAGATGCCGAAGTAAAAAGAATTGCAGCCATGCTGGAAACAGATCATACTGCTGCATTAAATGATCTAAAAGCTTTTGCAAGTAAGAAGAACTTAACAGTTCCGTCTGAAGAATCAGCAGATCATAAGGACAAGTACAATGATATTGCTGATGAAAAGAAAGGTTCTGACTTTGACAAAAAGTGGTTAAAAGAATTAGTTGACAAACATGAATCTTCGATTAAAAAATATGAAGATGGAGATTTGGGTGATGCCGAATTGAAAACCTGGGCTACCAATATTCTCCCTAAACTTCGTCACCATCGTGACGAGCTTAAAAAAGCTCTTGATAAATTAAAGTAATTTATAATATCCTAATTGAGGCCGGGCACACTCCCGGCCTCAACCATTTGGGGAAAATCGTACACATCAGGCAGCTGAAAAGCAGTCATTTAAACGCTAAAAAACTGGCTCACAATTTTCTACATCCTTATTAAACCACCGTTATGATCGTGAATGAGCACAATGATATGCCCTATATGAAAAGCCTGGCGACCTGTCTGAACAAGATGGTGATCGACGGTTATGTAAATGATTTTAAAGTTACTGACGACCGACTTGTATGTTTGCAGAAAGATAAATCCTACTCCCCTGAAGAAGTACATGTTGTCAACTTTTTTCGATTTGAAGGCAATTCCGATCCTGATGATAACGCTATCCTTTACGTGATTGAAACTGACGACGGAACCAAGGGCACGGTGGTAGATGCTTATGGCGTTTACACCGATGGCAATGTTTCCCTTTTCATGAAGCACGTTGAAGACATCAACAAAAAAGTAGTTAAGAACTGATTATGTACTATTCCACGTTACAGCGTGAAGCCTGTTTGAATGCATGGCTGCACTGTGAAGATATTATCAACTCACTCCCCAATACGGAAGCTCATCCCGAAGCGCACAGTATATTCAATGAGTGTTCAACCATTTGCCTCGGAATGCTACGCGCTATCAGGGAAAAATCAATCAACGCCGAAAAACTTGCTATCCTTTGTGTAGGCATATGTGAAGAATGCGCAGAATACTGCGATGAATTTCACAGCGCCCTTTTCCGCAAATGCGCAGATGCTTGCAGGAAGACTGCAGACGCGTTTAGTGCGGTTGCTTATAAGGCGATTGCCTGAAGTAAAATGTACGATATACGATGTACGATGTACGATGTGCCTTGTAGTGAGCATCAAATATTTTCATAATAAAGAGATTATACTAGAACCCTTCTGATTTTATTGATGGCCGTTTCTTAGGGTAACAAGAGATGCAACAATTATCCGTAATAACTCATCATTTTCTTTTTCAAGTAGGAGGATTTCCTGCTCGAATTCTTTGTTGAACACTCGGATTAATTCCAAAAAATAAATAGACTCATCTAGTTCCTCTTCTACTATTTTCAATTTATTAATGTGATCTGCTTTTGATTTTGCCCTCCTCGCTGCCCGATAATTGGCACCTGACGAACTGCTTGATCTGATTACTTGATTGACATAAACAAAATTCACTTTTCTAGTTGGTAATTTCTCTGTTAGAATCCCAACATTGATAGCAAACCTCATCAAACGTTCCTTCATTGCATCACCCGTCATAATTAAAAGTAATCAGCAACTACATCGAAAAAATGATGTTTTCACCCAAAAACTCCAGTATTATAACCCAGTTTTTTACATCACTATACATCATTCATCATACATCCTTTGTCTATTATTAAGAAAGCTTCCCCAGTTATTGCTGTATTCAAGTTTTGAATTAGTCATTTGCCAAAAGAACATCGTACATCGTACATCGTATATCGTACATCAAAAGAGTTTATGTCAACACCAAATGCCCCCAGTTTCCATAGATTAACTCCCTCATTAAAAGGCTTCACTCTACTATTGCT
>CAZCKF010000141.1:0-5473 GCA_964499155.1 uncultured Chitinophagaceae bacterium | reverse complement strand
GTATTAAACCACGATTTCGTCGCTTTCCACCACAGCACATCGTACATCGTACATCTAACATCGTACATCAAGAGTTTATGTCAAAACCAAATGCCCCCAGTTTCCGTAGATTAACTCTCCCTCATTAAAAGGCTTCACTCTACTATTGTTGTATTAAACCACGATTTCGTCGCTTTCCACCACAGCACATCGTACATCGTACATCGTATATCGTACATTCTCCAAAAAAGAAAGGCCGCGGTCCAAAACCGCAGCCTTTTGCTGATAGATAGGAGTGTATAAAACTGAGATAATTTCGTTTGAGTGTTTCCGGTAGACCGGCTACACTATATCAATAGAAAATATTTTGCCATAAGTTTCAGGGCGCAGAAATCGTTGCTGTTGTAGAGAAGTGATTTTATTTAAGCAGTACGTGAGTAAATTGCTCTACATGCAATTGCTTATTGCTTGTTATGGTGCTGGCATATTTATTCATAATCTTCGCAGGGAGTTTATATGAAAAAATTGAAACGTTTCTGGCTAGTACTTAAAAAGACTGGATCCTCTTTTTTTGAGGATAACGGGATGAAATTGAGTGCATCACTATCGTATTATACCATTTTCGCACTGGGACCCATTTTATTAATTATTATTTCTGTTGCGGGGTCCATCTTCGGTCGAGAAGCAGCACAGGGAAAAGTGGATGACCAGATAAAGGGATTGTTAGGTCCGGAAGCTGCGCTGCAGATCCAGGAAATAATTAAAAACATCAGTCAAACCGGGGACAGTGTTTTGGGAACAATCATTGGAATTGTACTTCTTATTGTTGGTGCAACGGGTGTATTTGTTGAAATGCAGGATTCCATTAATTACATATGGTCTGTAAAAGCAAAACCAAAAAAGGGTTGGCTGAAACTGATCAAAGACAGACTGCTTTCATTTTCACTTGTCGTCGTGTTAGGTTTTTTATTACTTGTTTCCCTTGTTATGAGTGCAGCAGTTGAAACCTTGAGTTCAAGACTTGAATCTTATTTTCCCGATAATCTTATCTATCTTTTTTATGCTCTGAATATTATCATCGTGCTTGCCGTGATCAGTGGTCTGTTCGCTGTTATTTATAAAGTTTTACCTGATGCAGTCATCAGTTGGAAAGATGCATTTATCGGCGCAATATTTACGGCAGTACTATTTATTATTGGAAAATTCCTGATCGGATTATACCTCGGAAATTCTGATATTGGCGTGACCTATGGCGCCGCAGCCTCTGTAATTATCATTTTGTTGTGGGTGTATTACTCATCAATCATCCTGTATTTCGGTGCTGAGTTTACCAAAATACGTGCTCTTGAATTAGGCCATGGGATAAAGCCTAAAAAAACTGCAGTATTTATAGTAAAAGAGGAGAAAAAAGAAATCCCGGAAACCCACGATCATCCCGAAATAAAAAGAGTATCAGAACGATAAACAAATTAAATGGACCTTCGCTCTCATTATCCCTATTCCTTATTGCGAAAAGGAATTATAAGGTCTTATCCCTCTCTGCAAGAAAATGCAAAAACAGATATTGTTATTATAGGAGCGGGTATTACCGGAGCGCTCATTGGTTATGAATTAGCTGGTGCTGGTTTCGAAGTTATCATCGTAGATAAACGTCACGTTGGGATTGGAAGTACAGCTGCTTCCACCGGATTGTTGCAGTATGAGATAGATGTACCATTGCACAAACTTGCTGAGCAGTATGGATTCGACAAAGCAGCTCGATGTTATCAATTATGCAGGGATGCCATTTTTCAGATTGGTGACATTTGTAAAACTTTTAAAGATTTCAGGGAATTCAAACGACGTCCAAGTTTTCAATTTGCTTCCAGCAAAAAAGATCTTACCTCAATACAACTAGAATATGATGCAAGGATAAGAGCCGGTTTCAGACTTGATTTATTAGATCAAAAAGAAATCAGAGATCTTTATGGATTTGATTCAGTCGCTGGATTATTGTCATATGATGGTGCTGAAATTGATGCATATACATTAACTCATCAATTGCTTCAAAAAATAACGGATGCAGGCATGAAGGTGTATGATAAAACAGAAATTGTTTCAATTAACAGAGGGAAAAAAATACAGTTGAAAACGAAGGAAGGTTTTAAAATTACAGCTAATCAAATAGTAATTGCATGTGGATATGAATCGCAAAAATACCTTCCACTTAAAGTTGAATCCGTTCATTCTACATACGCGATAGCCAGCGAACAAATGCAACAACAGGAATTCTGGCATTTGAATTCACTGATCTGGGAGACATCCAGACCATATATTTATTTGCGTACAACTGCGGACAACAGAATAATTATAGGGGGTAAGGATATAAAGTCTGCAAATCCTGTTATTCGGGATAAAATGATCAGGCAAAAAAGAAAAACCCTTGAGCTCACTTTTCAAAAAATGTTTCCTGAAATTATTTTTAAAACAGATTTCAGTTGGGCAGGAATTTTTGCTGATACAAAAGACGGGTTACCATATATCGGTAAGATTAATCAATTGCCACGAACCTGGTTTGCCCTGGGGTTCGGAGGAAATGGGATCACATTCAGTATGATTGCAGCGAACCTGATCAGAAATGCTTTAAGAGATCACGTTGACAGTGACATTCAATTGTTTGACTTCAAAAGGTAATATGGCACAGAATTTAGTTTAATTAAGTCACCGCCTCTGTTTCCAAAAACGCCTATTATGAAAAATCTTAGAAAACCTGCTTTCTTCATTGGGATTCTTGGTGCAATCATGTTATTTATCGGAGTTGGATTAATGTCATACAATGATCCTTATGGAACCACTGTGTTGTATATGGGTCTTGCACTCGGAGGTATATTCTGGATATGGTCTATTGCTGAAGTGGTTTCTTCTAACGAATTAAAACCTTTTCAAAAAAGATTCTGGTTAATTGTAGTACTCGCCGTGCCAGTAATGGGTGGACTTGTCTTTCATGTGCTGCATCAACGAAGTGGGAAGATCGTTACATAAATATTTTAGGTTGCTTACATTCAAAATAAAAAGCGAGGAATAATTCATCCCTCGCTTTTTACGTAGAAAGTATTTATGCAGTTTGTAACGCGGCTGATGGAAAATTTATACTGAACGTTGTTCCCTTATTCACAACAGACGATACGTCAATCGTAGCTTTATGCGATTGCAAAATATTAAGTGTCGACGCAAGGCCCAGCCCCATACCATTTCGCTTGGAAGTAAAATAGGGTTCAAACAACCTGCTGAGATTTTCTTCCTGGATACCAATACCCGTATCTGAAATAGTGAGTCGTTGCTGATTCTGATCCTGGTCTACGCTGATGCTAAGGATTCCGCGTTTTTGTTCCATTGCTTCAACAGCGTTGATAACAATGTTCAGAAATGCAATTTTCAATTTATCCTTATCAGCATGGATCCATGCAGGTGCATCACAATAACGGATCTGCATGTTGATACGTTGTAACGTGATCCTGTCAAGGGCTTCGGTTATGGTTTCATCCATGATGCTTTGCAATGGATATCTTTCAAATTTCAATTCGCTCGGACGCGATGAATTCAACAATTCAGTAATCAGGTCGCCAATGCGGTAACTGTTTCTTTTAATGATATCCAGATAAAGGTCATTGGTATCACCTTTTTCATGTACAAGCTGTTCCACAGACATATTGATATTGTTCAGTGGATTGCGCACCTCATGGGCTAGTGTTCTTACTAGCCTTCCGGTTGCAGCCAGCTTTTCCATTTGCAGGTTGGCCTTTTCGGCTTTTTTTAGTTCTGTTATATCATGCAAAATTCCCTGGATATATTCCTGTCCCTGGTCATCTGTTTCAAATGATGCAGACAACATGCATGTTTTTCTTTCATTATTGGATGCATTTATATCGATCTCGAGATTATCAATGTCATTTTCTTCGTAAATCATTTTCTGAACAAGCTTTTTATCAGCTTCATCCGGAATAAGATCATACAAAGTTTTATGGGACAGTTCTTCCTGGGAATATCCAATCAGGTCTTCAGTAGTTGTATTGACTTCTTTAAAAGCAAGCGTTGTACTTGCAGTAAAAATCGCATCCTTTGATTGCTGGAAAATGCTGCGGTATTTTCTTTCATTGGCGCGAAGCGCTTTTAATGTTGAAGTTCTGTCGAGCGCATAGCGAATGCATCGTTCCAGCTTCTCTGGATTCAGATCAGTTTTAACCAGGTAATCTGTTGCACCGATCTTCATCGCTTCCACGTCAATTGCCTTGTTTCCTTTACCTGTGAGAAGTACAATGGGTTCGGTAACTTCCATTTGCATAGCTTCTTTCAACAAGTCTATACCCGTACGAGCTCCCAGCCTGTAGTCAACAAAATAAATATCGTGCGTACGACTCTTAACGTGTTCAAGTGCCGTTTTGTAATTGTAACACCAATCAATCTTCAGATTCAGATCGGTGATCTGTTTCATATGATCGGAAGTAATAAAAAAATCATCCTCATCGTCGTCAACAATCAGCACTTTTATCTGGATATTCGAAAATGGCATTTATCTAAAGTTATACTATGAAAATAACTCAGGCCACCGAAGTGGCCAGAGTGTTTAAACTTAAGGAAATCAATTCCATCACGTATGGCTGTTGAATTCCTGGTATTGTTTCATTTTATTATACAAAGTCTTGCGGTCAATGTTCAACAATTTTGCCGCCTTGCTCTTATTGAAGTTTACTTTTTTCAATGCTTTTAAAATCATTTCATATTCTGCATCGATGCTCGCTCCTTTCAGGCTTGTATCATGTAAAGGTCTAGATGCGGCTGCCGGATCTCCTGCAAGTGCTCCACCTGATGCTGCAGGATCTGGTGCGGCTGTATGTTCAAACTGCAACCTGCTGTAATTCGAAATTTCGAAGGGGAGTGAACGAACCTCAACATAATCACCATCAGTCAGCAATGTTGATCTTTTTACTACATTTTTCAATTCGCGCAGGTTACCATGCCATACGTAGTTGGTGAAAATATTGGCTACTTCTGGAGTGAATCCTTTAATATTCTTTCCTAATTCACTGTTTGTTTGATTCAGGAAATGTTGTGCAAACAACAGAATATCTTCTTTTCTTTCACGTAATGGCGGCACATTGATGCTGAACTCATTGAACCTGTGGAACAGATCTTCACGGAATTTTCCTGTGCGGGTAGCATCCCAAAGCTTTTCATTACTTGCGATAATAATTCGCACATCCAAATCAATATCTTTTGTTCCACCCACGCGGCGCATTTTCCTTTCCTGCACAACACGAAGTAGTGAAACCTGGATATCGTACGAAAGGTTCGCAATTTCATCCAGGAAGATCGTACCCAGATTGGCAAGCTCGAAACTTCCTATCTTCTGCTGAACCGCCCCGGTGAATGAACCTTTTTCATGTCCGAACAATTCACTGCCTGCTAATTCCTTTGAAAGTGCACCGCAATCGATTGCAACGAAAGGCTTGTCCTT
>CAZCKF010000140.1:2813-7558 GCA_964499155.1 uncultured Chitinophagaceae bacterium | reverse complement strand
CATCAGCAGGTTGCCAGAATCCATCACTCACATACATGGCGTTGACAGCAAGAGCTGCGGATTTTGCAGTGAAAGAATTGAAAAAAGGAAATATCTGATATGCCGGATAGTTCACGTGTTTACATGAATACAAAAGCAGATACGCAATACACGTATGATGCAATTGTTGTGGGCAGTGGTATCAGCGGAGGCTGGGCAGCAAAAGAACTTTCTGAAAAAGGTTTGAAAGTTTTGATGCTCGAACGTGGTCGCCCGATTGAACACGTGAAAGATTATAAGTATGCAAGCAAGCATCCCTGGGAAATTGAATATAGAGGAGATGTAAAACCAACGCTGAAGAAAAAATTTCCTGTACTTGACAGAAGTGGTGCGTTGTATGGACCCATGATGGAAACATGGGCAAACGAAGCCGATGCGCCCTACACAGAAAAAAAACCATTTCTCTGGTTGCGTGCATACCAGCTTGGTGGGAGATCATTGATTTGGGGGAGACAGAGTTACAGATTGAGCGATATCGATTTTGAGGCAAATGCAAAAGAAGGTGTTGCTGTTGATTGGCCTGTACGATACAAAGAAATTGCTCCCTGGTACGATCATGTTGAAACGTTTGCAGGTATCAGTGGTTCTTTGGAAGGGTTGCCACAATTGCCCGATGGAAAATATTTACCTGCAATGGAATTGAATTGTGTTGAAAAAGATGTTGCAAAGCGAATCAAGGAAAAAATGAATCGCCACCTGATCATTGGCAGGGTTGCAAACCTTACACAACCTCATCATGGTCGTGGTGGTTGCCAGTACCGCGACAAATGCTGGTTTGGTTGTCCCTGGGGAGGATATTTCAGCACACAATCTTCTACCCTTCCTGCTGCAATTCAATCAGGTAATTTAACTGTACGCCCCTACTCTATTGTAACAAATGTGGTTTACAATAAGGACTCAAAAAAAGCAACCGGTGTTTCAATAGTAGATACGGAAACCAATAAGACATACACGTACAAATCAAAAATTGTTTTTCTCTGTGCATCAGCATTGAATTCTGCATGGGTATTAATGAATTCTGCACAGGATGTTTGGCCCGAAGGATTAGGAAGTTCTTCCGGTGAACTCGGACATAATGTAATGGATCATCATTTAAGTCTTGGTGCAGGTGGTCGAGTTGAAGGTTACGAAGACAAATATTATTTCGGAAGAAGACCGAATGGTTTTTACATACCGCGCTTTGTAAATATTAATGGTGACAAACGAGATTACCTGCGTGGATTTGGTTACCAGGGTGGCGCAGGCCGGGATGGCTGGGGTCGCGAGATTGCTGAATATTCTATTGGAGCTGGGTACAAAGAAGCGATTACTGAACCGGGTGGCTGGGGTATCGGGATGGGTGGATTTGGAGAAGTGCTCCCTTATCATGAAAATAAAATTTCGCTTGATAAAAATTTAAAAGACAAATGGGGCTTACCAGTACTGTCGATGGATTGTGAGATCAGGGAGAATGAAATAAAAATGAGAAAGGACATGGTGGAAGAAGCAAAGGCCATGCTTGAAGCTGGAGGGGTAAAAGATGTCAATGGTTGGGATAATGGATTTACTCTTGGCAGTTGCATTCACGAAATGGGAACTGCAAGAATGGGACATGATCCGAAAACATCTGTTGTAAATAAATGGAACCAGGTGTGGGATTGCAACAATGTTTTTATGACTGATGGCGCATTCATGACTTCATCAGCCTGTCAAAATCCCTACTTGACTTATATGGCGTTCACTGCAAGAGCGGCTGATCATGCAGTGAGTGAATTAAAAAAAGGAAATTTATAAAATGCCCGATACTTCACGCGTAAATATTAATACAAAAGCCGACGCACAATACACTTATGATGCTATTGTGGTTGGCTCAGGTATTAGTGGTGGCTGGGCTGCAAAAGAACTCACTGAAAAAGGTTTGAAAGTATTGATGCTTGAAAGAGGAAGGCCGATAGAACATATCAAGGATTATAAAACTGCATCGAAACATCCGTGGGAAATTCCATTGCGTGGACGTGTTGCCATCGCAACGAGAAATAAATATCCTGTCATCGCACGTGGATGGGCACTGCAGGGACAGGTAATGGATTATTGGACAAACGAAGAAGACTCACCCTATGTTGAAATAAAACCATTCACGTGGTGGCGTTCCTACCAAATGGGTGGTCGTTCATTATTGTGGGGCCGTCAGAGTTATCGTTTGAGTGAAATTGATTTTGAAGCAAACGCAAAAGAGGGTATTGCCATTGACTGGCCCGTACGATATAAGGAAATAGCACCATGGTATGATTACGTTGAATCATTTGCAGGCATTAGCGGATCACTTGAAGGATTGCCGCAATTACCGGATGGAAAATTTCTTCCACCGATGGATTTGAATTGCGTAGAAAAAGATGTTGCAGCAAGATTAAAAGAAAAAATGGGACGGCATCTGATCATCGGCCGTGTTGCAAATCTGACTGCACCATTACAGGAACGCTCTGCTTGTCAATTCAGGAATCGTTGCTGGGAAGGTTGCATGTTTGGTGGATATTTCAGCACACAATCTTCTACCCTGCCTGCAGCATTGAAAACAGGGAATCTCACTGTTCGTCCTTTTTCAATTGTAACAAAAATTAATTACGATAAAGATACAAAGAGAGCAACAGGCGTTGAAGTTCTCGATGCAGAAACAAAGCAGACATACAATTTCAAATCAAAAATTGTATTCATGTGCGCATCCGCATTGAATTCAACCTGGGTGATGATGAACTCTGCAACCGATGTATGGCCTGATGGACTTGGCAGTAGTTCCGGTGAACTTGGACATAATGTAATGGATCATCATTACAACCTTGGTGCATCCGGAAGTATCGAAGGTTACCAAGACAAATATTATTTTGGCAGAAGACCCAACGGATTTTATATCGCACGTTTTGCAAACCTGTTTGGCGACAAACGCGATTACCTCCGCGGTTTCGGTTACCAGGGTGGTGCTTCCCGCCAGGGATGGAGCCGTGAAATTGCTGAATTAAATATCGGCGCTGATTTCAAAGAGGCTATGACAGAACCTGGTGAATGGGGAATCGGCATGACCGGATTCGGAGAAGTGTTGCCTTATCATTCCAATAAAATTTCAATCGATAAAAATAAAAAAGATAAATGGGGACTTCCTGTGCTTGCAATGGATTGTGAGTTGAAAGAAAATGAAATAAAAATGCGTGAAGACATCAAAGCAGAAGGAAAAGCGATGTTTGAAGCAGCAGGTGTAAAAAATGTACATACATGGGACAGTGGTCATGCAATGGGACATGGTATTCATGAAATGGGTACAGCAAGAATGGGACATGATCCTAAAACATCTGTGTTGAACAAATGGAACCAGGTATGGGATGCACCAAATGTTTTTGTAACCGATGGAGGCTTTATGGCATCATCTGCTTGTCAAAATCCATCATTGACTTACATGGCATTCACCGCAAGGGCAGCCGATCATGCAATAACTGAAATGAAAAACAAAAATTTATAATTGTAAAATCGGATGGAAAGTAAAATGAATAAATCCTGTTAGAACGAAATGTGTTTTAAATAAATAATGAACTGAATAAATCAATAAATTTAAAAATCGGAGGAAATACTTGATTTAACAATCCTGTAATCCTTCACCAATCCTAAAAATCCTTTAAAATGGAAAGAAGAGAACTCCTGAAAATGATAGCAGTCCTTACTGGTGGATCAGTAATTGGTGTCGGTGCATTGCTGAGTGGCTGTAAAGAAAATACAACAGTGGGCGGACTTGTATTCGAAGCAGATGATCCTGCATTTCTTGATGAGGTTGCAGAAACGATCATTCCAACCACAAATACACCTGGAGCAAAAGCCGCGAAAGTGGGACAGTTTATGACTGTGATGGTAAATGATTGTTATGAAGCTGACGACCAGCGTGTATTTCATGAGGGCATGGACAAGCTGGAAGAAGCGAGCCGGAAAAAATTCAGTAAAGATTTTCTTGAATTGTCAGCACAGGAAAAACATGCATTGCTTGTGGATGTAGATAAGGAGGCAAAAGAATACCAGAAGAAAAAGAGCGAGCACGATAACAAAGAGAATGAGAAAGAAAAAGAGGCGAAAGCAAAAGGAAATAATGATTACAAAAGGGCCAGAATGGATCCGCATTATTTCACGATGATGAAACAATTGACATTGTTGGGATACTTCACATCAGAAGTAGGAGCGACACAGGCGTTGCGTTATTCTGCAGTACCAGGTAAGTATGAAGGATGTGTGCCATATAAAAAGGGAGACAAAGCCTGGGCATAGCCCAGGCAAGGTCCAGGATACAAGACCCAAGGTCCAAGGGCTTCGTAGGAAACTTTTCATTTGAAATAAAATCTTATTTATGATTCATCGTAGGAAATTTTTACTTGTATCGGGCACGCTTGCTTCAGGTGCAGTGCTTGCATCCTTGGGTTGCAATAATGCAGCGGATGAAAAGAAAACAGACGGTGACAGTACATCGACTGCAGGAAATAACCCATATTCGAAATCAATCAGTGAATTTGGAATTCAATTGTGGTCAGTACGTGAGGATATGGCGAGAAATCCAAAAGATGTTCTACAACAACTTGCTGGTTTTGGTTATACGCTGATTGAAAGTTTCGATGGTGAGGATGGCATTCTTTGGGGAATGAAACCTGAGGAATTTAAAAAGCACCTGGATGATATTGGTGCGAAAATGAAAACGAGTC
>CAZCKF010000140.1:0-2803 GCA_964499155.1 uncultured Chitinophagaceae bacterium | reverse complement strand
AAAAGCTGAAGCAGGTGCGAAGATTGGAATGGAATATTTCATCGTACCATGGATCGGTCCACAGAAATCACTCGATGATTATAAGAAAATGGCGGAGTCATGGAACAAGGCTGGAGAAGTTTGTAAAAAACATGGATTGAAGCTTGCGTATCACAACCATGATTATTCATTCCAGCAAGTGGAGGGGCAATTCCCTCAGGATATCATGATGCAGAATACCGATCCCGCACTTGTCGAATACCAGATGGATATGTATTGGGTAGTTACAGCCGGGCAGGATCCAATCACTTGGTTGAAAAAATATCCAAACCGTTTTACAAGTTGTCACGTAAAAGACCGGATCAAAGATGCACCGGCAACTGAAAAAGAAGCTTCCGTTGATCTTGGAAAAGGTGGTGTCGATTACCAGAAAATTTTGCACGAAGCCTCACTAAATGGTATGAAATATTACATCGTTGAGCAGGAGAGATTTGACGCGAGTACGCCATTACGCAGTGCGGAGAGGAATGCGGCGTATATGAAGGGGCTGAAAATTTAAAAAGAGCTGTAAGCTATAAGCTTTTAGCTATAAGCTCATTTTTGGATTGTTTCGCAACGGCAATACCCATTGATCTACAAGCTCGAAGCTTATACTATTTCGAAGTAATTCCTAATATTTCAGGTTGGGAGCGATTTTAAGAAATCCCCGCCTTCGCCAAGAATTCAGAAATTCAGAAGCCGTTTTCTCATCTCCCTCACTTCTTCCGGATTAATCCATGGATTTGAATAACTCTCTTCTGAATTTGCGAATGATGGATGCTGGAATTCCATTTCACTTTTTTTTCTGCCGCGCAATGATGTATGAAATTCATTGCATTTGGTTTTTCTTGCAAGTTCACCAACATTATCAGGGCGTACGCCACTTCCAGGCATGATGATAATTCTCCCTTCAGCTTTTTCTACAAGTGATGCAATCAGATCTGCGCCTTCCAGTGCTGTGGTTTTTTGACCCGATGTAAGAATTCTTTCACATCCGGTTTGAATAATATCCTCCAAACCTTCAAAAGGATCTCGACACCTGTCGAATGCACGATGAAATGTAACGCCCATGGGATACGCAGCATCTACCAGGCGTGAAGTTCTTTGCTTATCGATCGAGCCATCTTTATTTAAAATTCCGATTACAACACCATCACAACCATTGGTGCGACAAAAAATAACTTCCTGCAGCATGATCTCAAACTCCTCATTGGTATACAGAAAATCCCCACCACGAGGACGAACAATCGGGTATAATAAAACCTGCAGTTCACGACATTTCTTAATCACTGCAAAACTCGGCGTCGTTCCACCTTCCGCAAGATTGTTACACAGCTCAATCCTGTCCGCGCCACCCAACACAGCTAGTTTCGAAGTCGTATAATCTGCAGTAGCTATTTCGATAATATAGTTCAAGGAGGGTTTTTATTTTGTAAGTGTTCATAATTCGTTCGCTGCACGCAGCACGCAACGCTGCGAATAATGAAAAAATAAAAATGAATTAAAATTTTTTCGAAAATAAAAAATCTGCAACGAGTAGAAGGTTTCTTTCAAACCAGTAATTCATTAACGAGTTTAAGAACCTCCAACCCTTCCAACCATTCCAACTTAAAACCAGCTCGGCGCATCATACACCTTCTCCCCTTCGTGATTCCTCACTGCGTAATTCACTCCCTTCGCCACTGCAAAAGCACCAAACTCTCCGGCCTTGTTGACCGCAATAAAACCAACCTGCAGGTTGCGTGCACTTTCACCACGTTTCTTAATGATTCTTTCAACAGTTTTTCGGCAAGCCATTTCTGGTGACATTCCCTGGCGCATCAATTCAACTATTGTATGTGAACCACAAATTCTTACCACTTCCTCCCCCACTCCCGTTGCTGTTGCAGCACCCACTTCATTATCTGAAAACAATCCTGCACCGATGATCGGTGAATCACCAACACGACCATTCATTTTGTACGCCATTCCACTTGTTGAACAAGCGCCACTCGCATTTCCTTTCGCATCAATACAGATCATGCCGATCGTATCGTGATTAAGCTGCGCTACCGGCCATGGATAATCATTTTCCTTCCCCTCTTTCTCTTTCTGTTTCTCTTTCTGGTCGTTCTTCATTCTCTCCTCCACATTCCTTAACGTATTCATCGGATCATATTTCGATGTCTTCAACCAGTTTCTCCATGCACGCTCACTTTCAGGTGTGAGCAAATTTTCTTTTTTAAATCCCTGTGAAAGTGCAAAACTTAAAGCTCCCTCACCAGCGAGTTGCACATGCGGTGTTTTTTCCATCACAAGTCTTGCAACAGAGATCGGATGCTTGATATGCTCGAGAAACATTACTGCACCACAATTTCCAAACTCATCCATGATGCACGCATCCAATGTCACTCTTCCATCACGGTCTGGCAAACCACCATAACCAACGCTTTGATCCTTCGGATCCGCTTCAGTTACTTTAACACCTGCTTCAAGTGCATCAAGTGCTCTGCCCCCTTTTTCAAGTATGGCCCATGCGGTTGCATTCGCTTTCACATTAGGCGCCCAGGTTGAAATCACTACAGGATAGGTTCCTGTATACGGACTGGCAACGGATTTCTTTGCTGCGACCACGGCAGCAGCACTGATCCCTGTATATCGGAGAAATTTTCTGCGGTTTATCATTTGCATGTTTTAGGGTAATGAAATTAAGTTTTGGCTGCTGGAATGACAAAAAGCATAAATCGAGAGGCATACTGGCTGTCAACCTGCCAATTTGTAGCTAAAATCGAAACGGAACACTATT
>CAZCKF010000139.1:0-7657 GCA_964499155.1 uncultured Chitinophagaceae bacterium | reverse complement strand
AAACAAAACAGGATGTATTATTATTCCGATGCATTTCCTGTGTATGATGAAGAATACGAGATTATCAGCAATAACATAATTAGAATAACGGGTTTGGATTGGAAAATCAACAGGTTAACAAACCAGAACCTGGATCTTCATGCAGACCTCGACCTGCCTGCGACCGGACACCGAATGGTAATGGATATGTTCTTAAAAAGATAAACCCGGGCATCAAAGAAACTCTTGCTAAATACTGCATGCAATTAAACTCTTTAGAATTGATTAGGAAGTTTCAATAATACGGTAACATAAATACCTCTACTGATTTTCTCACCTTTCATTGCACTAATTTTACAGTATTCAACTACACATGAAATACCTCATCATACTCTATTTGTACGCATTTATTAGCTGCACTGCTACCAGTCAGCCCCTGCAACAAAAAAAATCATTTACAAGACAGGATAGTTTACGTGGTACCATAACTCCGGAACGTGCGTGGTGGGATGTACAATTGTACAACCTGCTTGTTGTACCAGATTTTGAAAAAAAATCAATCCGGGGTGTCAGTGAAATTTATTTTACTGTTACAGAGCTGCCGAAAAATAAAATTATGCAGATCGATCTGCAGGAGCCGTTAAATGTTGACATGGTTCGTTTTAATGAAAATGTAATTACCAACTTCCGAAGAGAGGGAAATGTATTTTTTGTTGATCTGAATGATCAGCAGCTTGAAGAGAAATATAAATACAGCCTGCGTGTTTCGTATTCCGGGGTTCCTCGTCCTGCATTGAATCCACCCTGGGATGGTGGATGGATCTGGAAACTCGATGCAAAAAATCGCCCATGGATGAGTGTTGCATGCCAGGGCCTGGGAGCAAGCGTTTGGTATCCTTGCAAGGATCACCAGTCAGATGAACCTGATATGGGTGCAACGATCAGTGTAATTACTCCTGATTCTCTTACCACTGTCGCCAATGGGAACCTGATGCAGGATTCATTGTTCGACAATAAACGCATCATGCGTTGGAGAGTAACTAATCCCATCAACAATTACAATCTTATCCCGTACATCGGTAAATATGAAAAGTTCAGTGAAACATACAACGGCGTAAAAGGAAATCTGAAACTCGATTATTGGGTGCTTGACTACAATGTAGAAAAAGCAAAAAACCATTTACCAGGTGATACAAAAGCCATGCTGGCAAGTTTTGAGAACTGGTTTGGTCAATATCCCTTCTACGATGATGGTTTCAAACTGGTTGAATCTCCTCATTTGGGCATGGAACACCAGAGTGCAATAGCGTATGGAAATAAATTCATGAAAGGATATCTCGGTAAAGATCTTTCCGGAACCGGGTGGGGAACTAAATGGGATTTCATTATCATCCACGAAGCAGGTCATGAGTGGTTTGGAAACAATATCACTACAAAGGACATTGCAGACATGTGGGTACACGAAGGTTTTACCAATTATTCGGAAACATTATTTACTGAAACGCTTTATGGAAAAAAGGCTGGCAGCGAATATGTACAGGGCATCAGGAAAAATATTGCCAACGATAAACCGATCATCGGGCATTATGGTGTAAACCAGGAAGGCAGCGGTGATATGTATGCCAAAGCATCAAACATGATCCATACAATACGACAGGTGATCAACAATGATGATTTATTTAAAGAAATATTACGCGGGCTGAATCGTGATTTTTTTCACAAAACAGTTACCGGCGCTGAAGTAGAAAATTATATCAGCAGCAAATCAAAAATTAATTTTCAAAAAATATTTGACCAGTACTTGCGTACAACACAAATCCCGAATCTGGAATGGAAGATTGAAAACAACAGCCTGCAATATCGTTGGACAAATGTTGTGGAAGGATTTGATTTGCCTGTAAAGGTCCAGGATCAAAATACCTGGCTGCAACCAACCACGAAATGGAAAAAGCAATCTTTCTCGGCAGGCACCAGTGAATTAAAAATTGAACCTGATTTCTATATTACAGTGTCAAAAGCAAAGTGACAGTTAAAATATCTGAGTACATTCCACCTGCATGAGCAACATCCGGCGACAAAGCATTATATCCTCATTCATTGTATATGCGGGCTTTGCTCTTGGTTTTCTAAATACCTACCTCTTTACAAAAGAAGGTGGGTTTACCAAATCGCAATATGGTTTAACGAATACATTTATTGCAGTTGCTACCATTATGTTTTCGATTGCAAGTGTTGGCATGCATTCATACATTCTTAAATTTTATCCATACTATAAAGACAACCTGCCTGACAGGAAAAATGACCAGTTAACATGGTCATTGCTTTTTAGTCTTGGCGGTTTTGCTCTGGTAGCATTTTTAGGGATTGCAGGCAGAGGTGTCGTAGATAAAATTTTTGCCAATCAACCACTTTTTCTAAGTTATTACTACTGGATCTTTCCCTTTGCACTCGGTCTTACCGTTTTTTCTATCCTGGAAGCTTATGCATGGCAACACCATCGTTCAGTGGTTACGAATTACCTGAGAGAAGTTCAGTTTCGCTTTTTTGTAACTATCCTCATCTTACTTGTAACGTATGGACTGATCGAAACCTTCGACCTATTCGTAAAACTCTATGCATTCACATTCCCTGCGCTTGCGCTCATCCTGTTTATTTATTTATGGAGAACAGGCAGGATCCATTTTACATTTTCCAGGAGTCATGTCAGTAAAAAATTCTATCGAAAGATTGTGATGCTTGTTTCATTTGTTTGGACGGGCGGATTAATTTTTAATCTTTCATATGTATTCGACACGATCGTTCTTACTGCTGTATTGTCAAACGGTCTTGAAATCGCTGGAATTTTTACACTCGGTCAATACATGACAAGCCTTATCCAGGCGCCGCAGAGAGCAGTGATCACTGCATCCGTGGCACCTCTGTCACAAGCATGGAAAAATAAAGACCTTGGTAAGATCAGGCGGATATATATGCGATCATCCATTAACCAGCTTTTATTTTCTGTCGGAATGTTTGCATTGATATGGATGAATTTCAGAGATGGGATCCTCACTTTTAATATCCAGAAAGATTTTTTACTGGCAGCAGATGTTTTTTTTCTAATGGGCATTATGCGCATAATTGATATGGGAACTGGTGTAAATGCACAGATCATCAGCACCTCTGTTTACTGGCGATTTGAATTTATTACCGGATTAATCCTTCTGGGAATTTCACTTCCATTGAATTACATCCTTACGCGACAACTTGGACTAACAGGTCCTGCTATTGCCAACCTCGTTTCATTTACAGTATATAATTTCATTCGCTACATGTTCCTCCTGCGAAAATTCAACATGCAGCCTTTCACCATTAAAAGTTTATATGCCATCCTGGTTGCTGCTGTAGCTTATTTTGTCTGTTATTTCCTTTTCAAGGATGAATCAGGATTGATCTGGATGATCATTCGAAGTGTAGTATTCCTCATTCTGTTTATCCCTGCAGTAATTCTTTTGAAGATCTCTCCGGATGTGTTGCCGGTGTGGGAGGCGGCTAAGAGTCGGTTATTTTCGAAGAGGGGGTGATTGGGAGATTTGAAAATTTGAAGATTTGACGGCAGATGCATTTCTAACTCGAAAAGTCGTTTAGTTGAATTTGAAGATTTGATGGTGAATGCTGCATCAAATTTGAAAAGCCTGTTGTTTGGAGTTGAAGATTGGAAAATTTACACTGCAATTAACAGCGTCTTCGCATAAACAAAGATTGCACCGTCAAATTTTCAAATTTTCAAATCAAAATAAATTCTACCTGGCAGAAGTAAAATCCTTCTCAACATTTTTGATCCTTCCCACCCCAATGAACCTCTTCATCCAATAAGGATCAAACATATCGCTGATCGTTACGCCATCGGAGGAACTTGCGTGCGCAAATTTGTTGTTTTGAAGATAAACGCCAACGTGTGAAACACCGCCGCGTGTATTGTAGAAAAGAAGATCTCCTTCGCGAAGTTCGGTACGAGAAATGCGTGTGGTTGCCTTGAATTGTTCTCGTGCTGTTCTCGGAATGGTAATTCCATATATAGAGGAGAAAAACATTTGTGTGAATGCAGAGCAGTCAATACAATTCTTTGTTGTTCCGCCCATGCAATAACGTGTACCCAGCCATTGCTCTAGATAGGAATAAACCCTGAGACTTTTTGCTTCTTCCACTTCTGTATCGAGCAGCAATGCATATTTCATCTGTAAAGAAGTAGCTGTTTCGACAGCAGGAGTTGGAAGAATAATCGTTTCCTGTTTTTCCTTAATGATCTCTTCACCTGCAGCGCCCTTACCACCAGATTCAGTTTTTACAACTGATTTATCGGGACGTACTTCAGAATGATCCAAAAATCTGGGTTCATTATTTTTTGCAGGAATATTTTCTGAAGAGGTTTTAGTAGTCTTTGAGATCGTGGTTTGCCCTTGATTTGGATTAAGACCGGTTTGTTTAAGCGCACTACACCCAGTAAGAAAAATGATTGAGGTGAAGGTGATTGCAGGTCTTAACATGTTTTGATTGAGGTTCGAAAAATTGGCTGTGCGACAAAGATAAAAATACTTTCCACCAGTTGTGGATATTAGTGAACGAAAAATAGGGCCAAAAATTGTTAATTGCTGGTTCGTAAAAATACGAATAGGCATTATAGTGAACACAGATTATTGGGATTAAGCTAGGATTTCACCGAATAAAAAAGAGAAATTGTTGTTTTTCAGTGCTTCTGAAGAATTGTTTGATTTATAAATTAATCCGTGATCAAAAGAACCCTGTGTTAATCCATCCGTGTTTCACCCGTCACTCACGTAAATTTGCTATGAGGTAACAGATATGCAGTTCAGTCACTTACACGTTCACACGCAGTTTTCTCTTCTTGATGGCGCTGCGGCCATTCCCTCTCTTTATAAAAAAGCAATTGCTGATAATATGCCTGCAATTGCCATCACTGACCATGGAAACATGTTCGGTGTTTTTGAATTTGTAGCCGAAGCACACAAACACAAGGATGAAAAGGGGAAATTAAAAGTAAAGCCCATCATTGGTTGTGAATTTTATGTGACGGTTGACAGGCATAGAAAAACTTTTACCAAGGAAGAACGAGACCCTCGCTATCACCAGGTATTGCTTGCAAAGAATGAACAGGGTTACAGGAATCTCGTCAAGCTAACGTCACTTGGATTTATCGAGGGCATGTACAGTAAATATCCGCGTATTGACAAGGAACTCATTTTAAAATATCACGAAGGCCTGATAGCAACAACATGTTGCCTGGGTGCGATGGTACCTCAAACCATCATGAAAAAAGGAGAGGCTGCAGCAGAAATTGAATTCAAATGGTGGCTGGATATTTTCGGTGAAGATTACTACGTTGAACTGCAACGCCATGGAATGAAAGAACAGGACAAGGTCAATGAAATACTTGTTCGATTTGCGGAAAAATATGGTGTAAAAATTATTGCGAGCAATGATTCTCATTATGTTGACCAGTCAGATTTCACCGCGCATGATATATTACTTTGTATAAATACCGGGGAAAAGCTATCCACTCCTGCTCTTCGTGAATTTGGTGATGAAGATGTAAACATGAAAGACAAGCGATTCGCTTTTCCCAATGACCAGTTTTATTTTAAATCCACCAGCGAAATGTCGAAGACCTTCGCTGACCTTCCGCAGGCAATCGATAACACGAATGAAATTGTGGACAAGATCGATGTGCTGAATTTAAAGCGTGACATTTTATTACCTGCATTCCCCATTCCAAAAGAATTTCAAATACATGCAGACGATAACCTGAACCAGTGGGAGTATTTGAAGCACATTACCTATGAAGGAGCAAAAAGGCGATACAGTGAGATCACGGAAGAACTGAGAGAACGAATCGATTTTGAACTATTCACTGTAAAAACGATGGGTTTTGCAGGATACTTTCTTATCGTAAGTGATTTCATTCGTGCAGGTCGTGACCTGGGTGTGTTTGTGGGACCGGGAAGAGGATCTGCTGCGGGTAGTGTGGTTGCATTCTGTATTGGCATTACCAATATTGATCCGATCAAGTACAATTTACTTTTTGAAAGATTTCTCAATCCCGATCGCAAATCGATGCCGGATATTGATACAGATTTTGATGATGTGGGCAGACAGAAGGTAATTGATTACGTAGTGGATAAATATGGAAAGAACCAGGTTGCACAAATCGTGACCTATGGTACCATGGCGGCCAAGATGAGTATTAAGGATGTTGCGCGGGTAATGGACCTTCCTCTCCCCGATTCAAATGCGCTGGCTAAACTTGTTCCGGAACGACCAGGCATTGTATTAAAAAGAATGTTGCATGCTCCATTAACCGGTGAAAACAGTTTAGCAGAAAAAGAAACACTCGGCTCAGATGAAATTGAGCTTGTAAAAAAACTGCGTGAACTCTATTCCAATGAAGCACGCATTGAAAGTAAAGTATTGCATGAAGCAGAAAGACTTGAGGGTTCGGTTAGAAATACCGGCGTGCATGCTGCAGGTATCATCATTGCCCCAAAAGATTTAACTGAATTAATCCCGGTTTGCACAGCAAAGGATTCTGATCTCTGGCTTACGCAAATTGAAGGAAACATTATTGAAGATGCTGGTGTTATCAAGATGGACTTTCTTGGTTTGAAAACACTGACCATCCTGAGAAATGCACTCGATCTAATCAAACTCAATCATGGAATAGAAATTGACATTGATACCATTCCACTCGACGATAAAAAAACTTTTGAATTATACCAGCATGCTGATACGATTGGGACTTTCCAATTTGAAAGTCCGGGTATGCAAAAATATTTACGTGAACTAAAGCCTGATAAATTCGATGATCTGATTGCGATGAACGCACTCTATCGACCAGGGCCGATGGCATACATCCCAAAATATGTTGACAGGAAACACGGTCGAGAAGAAGTGACCTATGATATTGCCGAAACAGAAGAATTTTTAAAAGAAACTTATGGTATCACGGTATACCAGGAACAGGTGATGCTGCTGGCGCAAAAACTGGGTGGTTTCAGCAAGGGTGATGCTGATGTTTTGAGAAAGGCAATGGGAAAGAAACAGCGTTCGGTGCTGGATAAAATGAAAAACCAGTTCATCACTGGTGCAACTGCAAAAGGGTTTGCGAAAGACAAACTTGAAAAAATCTGGACTGACTGGGAAGCTTTCGCTCAGTACGCTTTCAATAAATCGCATTCAACCTGTTATGCTTACGTAGCCTACCAGACTGCATATTTAAAAGCACATTATCCTGCTGAATATATGTCTGCAGTTCTGAACAATGCAGGCAGTATTGAAAAGATCACCTTTTATATGGAGGAGTGCAAGAGAATGGGCATTCGTGTTCTTGGGCCAGATATCAACGAATCCTTGAAGGGATTTGCTGTGAATGAAAAAGGAGAAATCAGGTTTGGTCTTGGTGGGTTGAAAGGTGCGGGTGAGATGGCAATTGAAAATATTATTACAGAAAGAATGAAAAATGGTGTATTCACCGACATTTTTGATTTTATTAAAAGAGTGAATCAGAAAAATGTAAACAAGAAAACCCTCGAGAATCTTGCCTATGCAGGGGCGTTCGACTGTTTCCCTGAATATCATCGCGCACAATATTTTCATGTTACAGATGATGACCAGCGAACAGGAC
>CAZCKF010000138.1:0-7660 GCA_964499155.1 uncultured Chitinophagaceae bacterium | reverse complement strand
GATGTTTATTTTAATCGTCGTTGAAACCATAGAACCGCAAAGAAAAAGAAGGGCATGAAGAAAAAAATTTTGACAATATCACTTCTCATTTGCATTACGGCTGTTGCGCAGCAGGTCAACACTGAACTTGCTGCAGCCAATCAACTGTACCTGCAACAAAAATATCCGGAGGCTGAACTCGCCTATAGAAACATACTCGCCAATGATCCAACAAATGCAACAGCGAAATACAATCTCGGTGTTGTGGTATATAAAATGAAAAACCTGCCCGAAGCAGAACGTGTATTTACTGAAAACACTCCTGCCGAGGGTCGTGACATGAAAAATAAATCTTATTATAATCTTGGTGTATCACTTACACGCCAGAAAAAACTCGAAGAAAGCATTGAAGCCTACAAGCACGCACTTCGACAGGATCCTGCTGATAAAATTGCCAGAGAAAATTTGCAGAAAGCTCTGCTTGAATTAAAAAAACAAAAACAGCAGGAGCAGGATGAAAAGAACAAACAACAGCAACAAAAGCAAAGCCAGTCGAAACTGAACCAAAAACAGGTGGAGCAGCAACTTCAATTATTGCAACAGAAGGAAAAGCAGGTGCAGGATCGGTTGAATAAGAATCGGACGGGAGGTGCGGGGCAGCCCAAAGATTGGTGATAACTGATGTACGATATACGATGTACGATGTACGATGTGGTCGCTCCTCGTTAATTAGCTGTTAGCTGTTGGCTATTGGAGGTACTTTAGTGGCTTTTAAGAAACTTCAAAAAGCTTTGCTCTAGGATGACTCTTCGATACCTTTAATGCAAGTTCCACAATCTTAAATCCAAATCAAAAATAAATCCAGATAGAAATCGGGAAAAAAATCAAAAATCTCTCTCATGTCGATCGAAGTCTCTAATCTCCTCAAAACATACGGCACACAAAAAGCTGTCAACAATATCTCATTCAAAGTTGGCAAGGGTGAAATTGTCGGGTTTCTCGGTCCGAATGGTGCTGGTAAGTCGACCACGATGAAAATATTAACTGGATACATTTCGCAGGACCAGGGTGCTGCACATGTTGCAGGCATTGACGTAAGTAAAAAACCCTTGCAGGCAAAAAGCAGGATCGGTTATTTGCCGGAATCAAATGCTTTGTACTACGATATGTATGTAAAAGAATATTTACAGTTCATTGTTGAAGTACACGGCATGAAAGAAAAAAGTAAGGCAGTAGAAAAGGTAATTGAGGTAACAGGCCTTACGCCGGAGCGTTCAAAAAAAATAGGGCAACTATCAAAGGGTTACAAACAAAGAGTTGGTTTGGCTGCTGCCATTATACATGAACCGGAAGTGCTGATACTGGATGAACCAACATCCGGACTTGATCCAAACCAGATCATCGAAATACGTGAAGTGATCAGGAGGCTTGGCGAAAACAAAACAGTCCTCTTTTCTTCACACATTTTGCAGGAAGTGGAAGCCATTTGCGACAGGGTGATCATTATTAATAAAGGAGAAATTGTAGCAGATGATCGCCTTGATAATTTGCAAAAATCGAATGCAGGACAGCAGGCAGTAATTGCAGAATTCAGCGAAAACCTTGACAAGAGCAAATTGCAACTGGCGGATGTAACACGTGTGGAAGAAATCTCAGCGCGCCGATTCAGGCTTACCACGAATAATGCAGAGAAGGTGCGTAAACAGATTCTTGAACTCGCTTTGAACGAACACCTCAACATCGTTTCTTTGCACAGCGAAAGTCAGAAACTCGAAGACATCTTCAGAAGCCTGACGAAATAATTTTCATTTTATCAGAACAAAAAATATTCATGAGTTTAATAACTGAAATTTTTGCAAGACAAATACTTGACAGCCGTGGAAACCCAACAGTGGAAGTGGATGTAATTACAGACGAAGGTGCTGTAGGTCGTGCTGCTGTTCCAAGTGGAGCGAGTACAGGAGAACATGAAGCGGTTGAATTGCGTGATGGTGATAAAAAAGTTTACCTCGGAAAAGGAGTTTTGCAGGCAGTGCAAAATATCAACGATGAAATTGCACCATCACTTCTTGGTGAAGATGTGGCTGACCAGGCTGGCATTGATGAGATGATGATCCAGCTCGACAATACAGCTAATAAATCCAAACTAGGAGCAAATGCAATGCTTGCGGTAAGTATGGCCGTTGCCAAAGCTGCTGCAGAAGAATCATCACTCCCACTCTATCGTTACATCGGCGGAACTAACGCACGCGTGTTGCCGATTCCAATGATGAACATTTTAAACGGTGGTGCGCATGCAGATAACAAAATTGACTTCCAGGAATTCATGGTAATGCCGGTTGGGGCCGAAACATTCAGTGAAGGATTGAGATGGGGAGTTGAAATATTTCATGCATTAAAAAGTGTATTAAAGAAAAAAGGTTTCAGTACAAATGTTGGCGATGAAGGAGGTTTTGCCCCGGACATTCAAAGCAATGATGAAGCAATAGAAACAGTGATGATTGCTATTGAAGCTGCAGGTTATAAGGCCGGAAGTCAGATCATGATTGCAATGGATGCAGCGAACAGTGAATTGTGGGACAAGAAAAAAAACAAATACGTATTTCATAAAAGCAGTGGTAAGGAAATGTCGAGCGAGGAACTCGTGAAATTCTGGACGAACTGGGCGAAGCAATATCCCATTGCTTCCATTGAAGACGGAATGGCGGAGAATGATTGGGAAGGATGGAAAATGTTGACAGAATCGATCGGTGATAAATGCCAGTTGGTAGGCGATGACCTGTTTGTCACCAATGTTGAAAGACTACAACAGGGTATTGATAAAAAGATTGCCAATGCACTTCTTGTAAAAGTGAACCAGATCGGCACAGTGACCGAAACCATCAATGCTGTTTCACTGGCACAGCATAATAACTACAACACGATCATGAGCCATCGAAGCGGAGAGACGGAAGACACTACGATTGCTGACCTGGCTGTTGCACTCAATTGTGGCCAGATCAAAACAGGTTCCGCATCTCGAACTGACCGAATGGCCAAGTACAACCAGTTAATTAGGATAGAAGAACAGTTAGGAACATCAGCCATTTATCCAAAGGGAAAAATCAGGTTTGGTAGATAGTTACTGGATCAGTAATGTCCAATGTCCAATATTCAATGTCCAGTCCTCCATTGATCAGACCATAATGAATAATTGAGAAAATCGCTTTGGTGTTGCAGTTATGCAGATGTGTTGAAAATTGGAGAAAGTACTGTTTTTCAATAATGACGATATTTAACCTGACTCTTGCAAGATCCTTTTGCACTTTTAAAAGCTATCTAATCAATAAAACATTTTCGATCTTAAAGAGATCAAAAATCAAAAATCAAAAATTATCATGCGGCTTCCTTCAATCTTCAAAAACAAATATTTCCTCACCATCACATTCTTTGCTATCTGGATGTTGTTTTTCGACATGAAGGATGTGGTGACACAATATCATCGTACGCAGGAGCTAAATGCATTGCAAGCAAGCAAGGCACATTATGAAAAAGAGATCAGCCAGATACGCAGCGAAGTGAACGCCCTCAAAACGGATCCACGCATTATTGAACAGTACGCCCGCGAGAAATATTACATGAAAAGGGACAACGAGGAGCTTTTTATTATTATTGATAATCAATAGATTACGTATATTTTTTGTATTTCCGCACAATAACACCCCCTGCATCCCGTTTATATTTCGGACGTTTCATGGTACCGCGAAAGGCGGACAAATTTTTGGACAACAATACTCTTTATGGACATTTTTACACCTGAAGATCTTCTGTTATATCTATACAGGGAATCTTCTCCGGACCAGACTGCAGCCATCGAAAAAGCCTTACTCACTGATTGGACATTGCGTGAAAAGCTCAATGTTTTAAAAGATTCAATGCAAAGGCTCGACCGCTCCATCTGCAAGCCTCGCACAGAAATCGTTCTTAATGTACTCAACTACGCCCGCCAAAGTGAAGCGTTGTCTGAGCGCAATTAGAATGAAGAGAAAAAAAATTGAGGTCGCCAATGGCGACCTTTTTTATTTTCCCCATTTCAAATTCTCATTACACTTGCAAACTGCTAATAATAAAAAACCGCCAATCAGGCGGTTTTAATTTTATCAGTAATGATCATTGTTTCTTCAATAAAATTTTTTTCTGAGAATAGTTGAATGCGGCATCAAGAAATGCAAGCATTTTTTTCCAGTCTTCTTTTTTTACGATCATTTGCTTATACACTTTTTTCGCTGAAATCTTTAACTGGTTACCTTCCACTTTTGCGATCGTAGTAAATGATCCAACTTCATTATCGACTGTCGAATTCAAACTCTGCAATCCAACGACAGTATATCCTGCAGGTATGTTGAATGTAATTTCATTGATGAAGGTCCTGGCATAACCCATATTGGCATTGTACTCACGGTTGCGTTCCTTTTGCATAATGAATAACTGATCGCCAATAAGACCTGGTACTGAAACGAGCAGGTTTTTACCAGCCTTACGAACCATGTCACCAAGATCAAACCTGCTTGTGTAAACGAGATCCTGCTTCCGCAGTGTTCTGCCATCTGAATTCAATGTGAAATCATGGTAAGCGATTACATTATTAAAATCCTCCAACAAAGAATTTTTCATGTAATCGATCTTGCGCTGTTTGTCTTCCTTTTTTCGCTCGCGCAGTTTGTCTTCATAGCTTTCCAGCATCGGTCCTTTTAACTGGGCACGAATATCATCTTCGCCGCCATAGCTTTTGTAATCATCGTCCATTGCAGTGGTATAAATTAATCCATCCACATTGGCTGGCACTTTATTCCGGCCGCGAAAAGCTTCCTGCCGGGTTACGTTCATTACAGTGAAGCTCGTATCCAGAGAAGCTGTGATCGTGTTCACGGTCAGATTTTCATCTGCTTTTAATGTGGGCAGTGTAATCGGTTTCGCAGATGGCGTTTTACCAAGTGAAATGATATATGCTTCCACATTCTGGAAGTCATCTCTGAAATCAAATGGATTGGAAAAAATAGTGGGGGCGAAAACATATTTGTCCTTCACTTTTACGATCCATTCTGTTTCACCTTTGAAAATGATGTCAGAAGGTTTTGTAACGAAAGATGCTGAAGTCACTACAAGTTCACTTGGAATACTTCTAAGATCCAGGCCCCACCTGAACGTATACGCAAAATATTCACTGGGCATATTTCCACCATAACGGTGATAATTGATATGCCGGAGAATATAATACAGCTTGTTGATGTAATCATCTTCACGAAGATCTTTATAACCGATCTGCTTCAGGTAATACTGCGTGGTTCCCTGCAGATCACTCATATTCATTTTTGAGTGAATGCTGCTGATCTTTTTTGCAAGTTCATCAGGAGAAATAGATTTTTTTAATTCTCCCCTGTCACCAATAAACAGATCTGAACGATTTTCTTTCCTGGAGAAAACGATCTGGAATTTGAGGACAGGCAGGTCAACATAATTATTTACCCAACGGCTGTCATTGATCCTTTCACGGTTGCGATCTTCCCATGTATAATCAGAGGATGGATTTCCAGTCTCTTTGAATTCAGGTGCCCATTGATTGATTTTGAATTCACAAATGAATTGTCATCTGTATCAATTTCAAACTTCTGGCTCATCACAGGGTATTCACGTGTGCATATGAAGTAAATCGGATCGAATTCGATGTAACTCATTTTCTTCACTGTATTGTCGTCATAGAAAATAGTTCCATAATCGATGATGTCACCCGGATCCAGGTCAGGCACCGCGATTTTATAATAGATCACAGCACTCTTGCTCTTGTCATACTTCGTATTTGCTTTACCAATATATGGCTGGAAAGTAGAGGGTACTTCGCTTGCATCTTCAACATAGATTGCATTGCGTAATGAAACGTCTCTTACGGTTCCATTTGATTTGATTACTTTAATACCTGCACCATCACGCGCTGACCCAATGCGAAAGAAAACTGATGAATAATTATTCACTGCATCCCTGTCATTGAGTTTGATGCGCCTGCGCGTGATCTCATACACCGCTAATTTGTTGGCGTCTTTATCGAAAGCAAATTTTGTTTTCTGTGAAATGATCACGCCACTCTGCTCATGCCAGTTTGCCGGAATGGTTGAAGTTTTAAAATCAGCGTCTCCATCATTCCACACAGGAGCCATGTTTGACTCGATGTCTTTTAGTTTAGATGCACTGAATGTTTCATCATCCTGTGCCGTAACTGTTGCAGCACAAATAATAGTAAGGAAGAAAAATATCTTTTTCATTTGTAAATGTCTTGTTTGTCTTAAGGTTTCTGGATCAGGATAAGGTTACTGTTGAAATCCTTCAGTTTTCTCGTAAAAGTTTTCCAATTCTCAAAATCGCTTTTGCGAATACGACCGTTGTGCATCGCAAGTGATTTTTTAAACGTTACGCGATTCCCTTTTACGGCATATGATCCCTGGACTGAGTAATCATCTGCCTTTTCGGAGATTGCTTCCGGTACGTATGCAACTTTATATCCGGCTGGTAAGATCAATTCTGTTTCATCTTCGAGCACATGATTGCTGTAAAAAACATAATCGTGCTGGCGATCTTTTTCTGGAATATAACTGTTCAGGTTCTCAGGAAAGAAATCAATACCCACATACAGATCCTTTTCATCGGCAATCACATAGTTGGTGAGGTCAATATCTCCTTCAATAACAACGGGGATTTCCCTGTTGCTGAGATCTGATGTCTTTACATTCGAAACAACCAGGTTACGGTTGCCAAATTCCATATAACGTTCGAGGTATTCTTTCTTCTTTTCCGTTGGAAGATCATGGTATACCTGGTGAAATCCTGTTCTTTGTTCACCGGTCATCGTTACCATCACATGACCTTTCAGCAGGTTATCTTTTAATTCGAAAGTCGTTTTCGTGAGCAGTTTGTTTTTTTCTTTTTCTGAAACGGGTATTTTTTTCACTTCATATTTATCTCCCTTTCCAATCAATACTTCCTTACCCTGAATGCGCCATGCATAGTCTCCAAATGGAACATATTTTTCAGTGGCATCAAGAAAATATTCTTTACCGCCAATAAATACCGTGCTGATACAATGATTATCAACTGCGAGAGAGGGAAGTGTATAATCATATGGAATGTGTCTTGTGCCAATCCAGGTCATATAGGATTGCAGTCCGGCGATCTTCAGCATTTCTGTTAACAGGTTTGCCATGCCCTTGCAATCACCATATTTTGCATTGAAAACTTCGTGTGCAGGCGCAGGAACAAAACCTGCCAGCCCATCTTCAAAAGCGATGTAACGAATATTATCCTGTACCCAGTAAAAAATACTTTTCGCTTTATCAGTCTCCGTTGTTTTTCCGCGCGTGATCTCGCTCACCTTGGTTTTAATCGCATCAGTATTGTTAGATACTCTTTTATAGAGATAATTGTACCATTTGTACAGGTCTTCAACACTTTTAAACCCGGTTTCAGTTTTTCCATCATTGTTAAATGAATTCACCACCAGCACAACATGCGGCCATTGGAATGCACGGCCAATCGAGCGTGGTTCATTTTTAATGGCGTGCAGGTTGGTCAGTTTGTATGTATATACCATCCCACCTTTTTCAGCAACCTTTGATTTTTTTACATCGAATCCCTGGAAATTGAATTCACGGAT
>CAZCKF010000137.1:0-7671 GCA_964499155.1 uncultured Chitinophagaceae bacterium | reverse complement strand
AATGGAGTTTATTCATGTAAGTGGCCATATCCTTATCTCCTCTTCCGCTCAGGCAAACAACCACCGTTTCATGTTTATTAAAATTTATTTTTCGTAAAGCAAACAATGCATGCGCAGTTTCTAATGCGGGAATTATTCCTTCCAGCCTGGCAAGTTCCAGTGCTGCCTCCAGGGCCTCTTCATCAGTTGCATGAAGAAATTGGGCACGCTTTGATGTATACAGGTATGCATGAAGCGGACCAATACCAGGATAATCAAGGCCTGCCGAAATGCTGTGTGGTTCGGAAACCTGGCCATCTGAAGTTTGCATCAGCAAGGTCTTACTGCCATGTAAAATCCCCGGTCTTCCTAAAGCAGTTGTTGCCGCTGTATGCCCGGACTCAATTCCAAAACCTGCTGCTTCCACTGCAACAAGTTTGACGGATTCATTATTTAAAAAATAGTAAAATGCACCAGCAGCATTGCTTCCACCTCCTACACATGCGATCACGTAATCAGGACTATCCTTTCCAATTTTTGCATTCAATTGCTTTTTAATCTCTGCACTGATCACACTTTGAAATCGCGCAACCATATCAGGATAAGGATGGGGGCCCACTACAGAACCAATAATATAATGCGTATCATGAGGATGATTGATCCAGAATCGTATTGCTTCATTGGTTGCATCTTTCAGGGTTTTGGATCCGCTTGTTGCAGGAATGACATCAGCGCCCAACATTTTCATTCTTGCAACATTTGGGGCCTGCCTCTCAATATCCTTCTCTCCCATAAAAATGGTACAGGGAATTCCTTTAAGGGCACAAACTGTCGCTGTGGCTACACCATGCTGACCTGCTCCTGTTTCAGCAATAATGTGTTTCTTTTTTAATTTGATCGCCAGAAGGATCTGGCCGATTGTATTGTTGATTTTATGCGCCCCCGTGTGACATAGATCTTCGCGTTTGAGATAGATGTTCGCTTTGTACTTTTCACTAAGCCTGTTTGCATAGTACAAAGGCGTTGGCCTGCCTGCGTAATCAGTCAACAATAAATCGAATTCTGCCTGGAAGGTTGGATCATTAATAATTTCCAGGTAAGAACTTTTTAATTCCTCCACGTTTCGATAGAGCATTTCAGGAATAAATGCACCTCCGAATTCACCATAGTAACCATATTGATCAGGTATCATATAATTCTTAACCATTCACGCTCATGTTTATTTTTAAAGCTCTCAAACGTTTCAGCGACCATGCATAAAACCCAGCCTGGAAAAGAAAATATACAAGCATGCCACCAGATAGTATTTTTTCAAGCAACTTAAAATCAGGAAGGGAGCCGGCAGTTGAATTAAACAAACTGAGCGACATTGTACTGCCAAATACAAGCAATTTCGCTGGAATGTAAAACAAACAGAGTGCAATTACAGAGGTTATTAATTGAAACCTGCGTTGGCTGAAAAAAACATTCAGTTTTTTGAAATGCCAATAATTAACAGCAAGACCTGTTACTGCAGCAAAAAGAAAAACAGAAATTAATGTCCCGGTAAGACTGATATAACTCCGTTGGTGAGCCGGATGGATCCTGTTGTATGGCCAACCAAAATAAATTTCGATGAGAATGAAAAATATAACGGGTATCAGCATAAAAAGCCACCAGTTACGGTATGTATTGGTAAACTGAACTTTCAATTTTCTTCTTTTAAACCTTGAACAAATTTTTTAACTAAATCCAAATCTTTAATACCTGGTGAAATTTCAAATCGGCTATTGATATCAATGCCAAAATAATGAGCATGTGAAAAGGCTTTCACAGCTTCAACATCATCAATTGAAATTCCACCGCTTAAAAAAAAGGGCAATTGGACATTGATCGTATTTATTTCATCCCAATTAAACTTTAAACCACTTCCTCCAAAACCCTCGGTTTTTGTATCAAACAAAATATAATCACATGAATCATTGTAAGCATTCATTTTTTTCTCATTGGGCATATCGGCTGTACTAATTGCTTTCATTACAGGAACAGATGTCCTGATTTTCTCACAAAAAGACGGCGGCTCTTCCCCGTGCAACTGAACCATTGAAAGTCCATACTTGAATACACAATCGAGAATGTATGGTTCATCATTATTTACGAAGACTCCAACTTTGGGAATACTGGTCTGTTTTACTTCATCTGCAATCTTTGAAATATGTCTCTCAGCAAATCTTTTTGAATGATTATAAAAAATCAACCCGGCAAAATCAATACCTATTACCTGTAGTGACTTCAGTTGATCAAGTTGTGTTATTCCGCAAACTTTGATCCTCATTGCAATTCCTCCACAAATTTTTGAAATGCAAAACCAGGATCAGCTTCCTTCATAAATGTTTCTCCTATTAAAAAACCATCAAAATATTTGCGCAGTTCATTCACCTGTGATGGATTTTGAATTCCACTTTCCGCCACCAATAAAAAATCGTCACTTAATTGTGCGGCCATTTTTTGTGCAGCATCCATATCAACTGTGAAAGTTTTTAAATCCCTGCTGTTAATTCCGACCAGATTTATTTTATCATGAATATGGTCCATTTCCTCTTCATCATGTATTTCAAGTAAAACTTCAAGCCCAATACTCGTGGCCAACCCTGATAAACTCCTCAGTTGTTGTTTTGACAAACAAGCTGCAATTAAAAGTATGACATCTGCGCCCATTGCGCGAGTTTGCACTACCTGGTATTCATCAACAATAAAATCCTTTCGAAGAATGGGTAGATCAAGATGGCGGGCAACGCCCAGGTCAGCAGCACTTCCTTTAAAAAATTGTTGGTCAGTTAAAATACTTAAACCGCTTGCTCCATATCTGGCGTATGCTCCTGTTACGACTTCGACACCTGCGAATTGGTTGATATAGCCCCTGGATGGTGAAGCTCTTTTGAATTCAGCTATAATGCCTGTGTTCTTTTGGTTTGCAAGTGACGATATCAGCGAAAATGTTTGTCTTTTAAAAAGTTGATTTTTTTCTAAATCTTTCACTGGAGTGGAGATTTTTTCAGTCTCAACCTCACGGCGCTTAACTGCAACTATTTCATCAAGAATCGTCATTGCAGTTGGATTAATTTTTTCAAACAGTTATTGGCTTTTCCACTTTCAAGGCTTTCTACCGCAGCCTGATAAGAAGCATTGTAGTCTTCGCCTGTTGCTCCATGAATAGCCATGGCAGCATTAGCCAGAACCACAGCATTTTGGGCCCACGTTCCTTCACCTTTTAATATTCTTGTAAATATTTTTGTTGCTTCTTCAACTGAATTACCTCCAAAAATGTCAGGTGCTGAAACACTTCGTTTACCTAGTTGCTCAGGTGTCATAATTCTTTCTCCATCTGCTGTAATCACGCGCGTGTCGTTCGTTAGTGATATCTCATCGTAACCATCAAGACTGTTGACAATCACAAAGCGGTAACCGGATTGCTGAAGTAAATAATTATAAATTCTCGCCATTTCAGCATTATAAACTCCAATTAACTGAAAAACGGGAGAAGCCGGGTTTACAAGAGGACCAAGCATATTGAAAAAGGTGCGAACACCAAGATTTTTTCGGATGGCAGCCACCTGTTTCAATGCCGGATGAAAAGAAGGTGCGTGGAGATAACAAAAATTGGTTTCGTCAATTTCCCGTTTTAATGCATCATTATTTGTTTTGAATTTGTATCCCAGCGACTCCATCAGGTTTGAAGCCCCACTGATTGAGGTGGCTCCATAATTTCCATGTTTTGCCACTTGGACCCCAGCTCCTGCTGTTATAAAACAGGAAAGCGTTGAAATATTGAAAGTGTTTTTTCCATCTCCTCCCGTTCCAACAATATCGATCACATTATTTAATTCAACGGGCGTGGATAGTTCAAGAAGCGCATCACGAAATCCAATCAATTCTTCAATGCTGATGCTTCTCATTAAATAAATGGTCATGAATGCAGCCACCTGGTGTTCGTTGTACAAACCCTTCCCAATATTTACAAGCACTTCCTTCGCTGTTTCCCTGTCCAGCGATTTATGCTCAAATAAATATTGAAGATGCTTTTTCATTTTCGTTTATCATTAATCCAGTTACTCATAATTCTATTTCCATCGGGAGTAAGAACACTTTCAGGATGAAACTGCACTCCCTGAACATCATAATTTTTATGCTGCATGGCCATAATGTATCCATTTTCATCACGTGCAGTTACTTCAAGATCAGATGGAAAAGATTTATCAGCCACGATCCAGGAATGGTATCTTCCCACCTCGATATTGGCAGGTAGATTTTTGAAAAGAGCTGCTTCATTATCAATTGAACAAGGAGTTGAAATGCCATGAAACACCCGATCCAGATTTATAAGCTTACCCCCAAATGCTTCACCAATTGCCTGGTGGCCGAGACAAACGCCAAGTATTGATTTGCTGTTTGCATACTCAGTGATCAAGGGTAATAATAAACCAGCTTCAGATGGAATGCCCGGACCAGGTGATAAAATAATTTTATCATACTCTTTCACCTTTTCCAATGGAATTTCATCATTGCGGAATACATCAACCTTTGCATCTGTAAGTGTCTTTACCAGATGCACTAGATTGTAAGTAAACGAATCATAATTATCAAAAACAAGGATCCTCATATCAACAAATTGTTTCCGCCAATTCAATAGCCTTTCTTAATGCCTTCAATTTATTTTCTACTTCCTGTAATTCATTTTCTGGCTGACTTGCTGCCACAATTCCGGCTCCAGCCTGCATGTACAGTGTATTGTTTTTACTCATCAGGCTCCTGATCATAATTGCATGATTAAATGAACCATCAAAACCTGCATAGCCAATACATCCGCCATAAAATCCTCTTGATGTTGGTTCATACTCCTGGATCAATTGCACAGCCCTGATCTTTGGCGCTCCACTCAGTGTGCCGGCAGGAAAGGTTGCTGCAAGTGATTCAAATGGGTTATTGGTGTCACTTACTTTACCGGTCACTTCACTCACCAGGTGAATAACATGACTGTACTGATGCACTTCACGAAAATGTGCAACCTTGATTTCAGAAGCAATCCTGCTCAGATCATTACGAGCAAGGTCAACGAGCATAACATGTTCTGCATTTTCCTTCGCGTCACTCTTCAGAGTTTGGATATTTTTTTCATCCAATTCCACATCACCTGTCCGAATGCAGGTCCCTGCAATCGGGTGGACAGTCACCATTTGATCTTTAATCAACAATTGTGATTCCGGGGAAGAGCCCATCAAATGGTAATCACTATAATCAAAATAAAAAAGGTAGGGAGATGGATTTACTGTACGAAGTGCCCGGTAAACATTGAAATCATCCCCTGTAAATTTTTGTTGATACAACCTGCTTAATACAATTTGGAAAACATCGCCACGATGACAGTGATTAATTCCTTTTTGAACCATTCTCATAAAATCACTATCAGACATATTTGAAACATGCTCGCCTTTTCTTGTAAATGGAAAAATGGGCACATCCCGATTTCTGATCAATGATTCAACAAGAGTTGAATCTGATTCCAATCCCTGGATTTGATTTTCCAGAAGATAAAGCTCGTCCCGAAAATGGTCAATCGCAATAACATACTGGTACAGCCTGTATCTCATCAATGGGATATCACCATCTTCTAACTGTTTGTGATGATAACCTTTAGGGAACTTTTCAAAAAGCTGAACAGCATCAAATGAAGTATAGCCAAACAACCCCTGTGCAAATTTCTCAGGGCCTTTTCCGGATGCATTAAATCTATGCATGAAATCCCAGACGATTGCAGAAAGTGTTTTATCAGCAGTACTGACCCGTTCAGGTTTTTCACCCGGGTATTTTAATTCAACTTCCTTTCCGTTTTTGATTTCGATTCCTGCGATCGCATGAATGCCAATAAATGAAAAACTGTTTTCTGCTGCGTGATGATCAGTACTCTCCAGCAATACGGTGTCCCGAAACCTGTCACGCAAACGCAGGTAGATTCCCACAGGTGTGTGCACATCTGCCAGCATGCGTTTTGTTGTTGTATGGAGATCGATTCTTTTCAATTGAAGCTTTCTATTTTAACACGGATTATTTTGATTAAACTAGCTTGCCAGCCGAAGCTTTAGCGAAGGCGGAATTTCACGGATAAATACAACTAATTCATTCATAGGAAGGATTCTGGATTTATTAAATAGTGAAACATTCTTAAAACTTTATTAGCTCGATGCTACTCACAGCTCGTAGCAAAACGTTGCACCAATCCTGAATTCCTTCATCAATCCCTTACTCCTAATAAGAAACCCCAACATTCGTCGGGGTTCAGTATATCATTCAAGCAAAGTCATGACATCACACCACCCCTAAAGAGCCAGTATGCCACCAATGCTTATTTGTTATTGTGATCATGAATTGCAAATATGCTCACTGAATGTGAATCTTTCAAATATATTTTATTGATATGGTTTTTTGGCTCTGGGACAAATGTGATCATTGGAGAAATTCCAATGCTTTGCTCCAAAAGCCAATAGCCAATACCCTTTTTACAAAACTCCTTTCGTCGTCGGAATATAATTCGACAAAGGCTCCCGCTTTGCAGCCATCCTGATTGCTTTAGCAAAAGCCTTAAAAATGGCTTCAATCTTATGGTGCTCATTGGTACCCTCGCATTCAATATGAAGATTGCATTTTGCACCATCTGAAAATGACTTAAAAAAATGATAGAACATTTCAGTAGGCATTTCACCAATTTTTTCTCGTTGGAAATTTGCATTCCATACGATCCAGCTCCTTCCTCCAAAATCCAGCAGCACTTTAGCGGAAGCCTCATCCATCGGAAGCGCAAATCCATATCGTTCGATTCCTGCTTTATTCCCAAGAGCCCGCGAAAAAGATTCACCGAGAGCAATCCCAGTATCCTCTATAGAATGATGTTCATCAATGTGTAAATCACCCTTCATGTCAATCACGAGATCAATGCGGCCATGTTTCGCCACCTGCTCCAGCATGTGGTCAAAGAATCCAATACCTGTTGATATTTTACAATGACCGCTACCATCCAGGTTCATTTCGATCGTTATATCTGTCTCATTTGTTTTGCGGTAATGAACAACCTTCCGGGTTCCTGCTACGAGAAATTCATACACCTTGCACCACTCAACGGTCTCAAGAGCAACCGCTTCCTGCAGCTCCTCACGCTTATGAATGATTTCAGCACCACCGAGTGTTGGATCAATGTTCAGCCATATCGCACGGCAACCAAGGTTTTTTGCAAGTTGAACATCTGTTATACGATCCCCAATCACAAATGAATTCGAAATATCATAGTTCGGATTGTTTAAATATTGAGTCAACATACCTGTCCCAGGTTTTCGATTAGGTGAGTTGTCCTGTGGATAGCTTCTGTCAATATAAGTGGCAGAAAAACTGATGCCCTCATTTTCAAAACTCTTTATGATGTGCTGGTGTACCGGCCAAAAATGGTTTTCAGGAAAAATATCCGTGCCCAGTCCATCCTGGTTTGTCACCATCACCAATTCATAATCCAATTCCTCTGCAATCTTTCCGAGATACCTGAAAACTTCCGGATAAAATTCCACTTTTTCAAAGGCATCAATTTGATATGTGGGTGGGGCTTCTTTAATAATCGTTCCGTCTCTGTCGATAAATAAAACTTTTTTCATTAGCTGAGGAATGAAATTC